>JBDKGJ010000001.1:0-4572 GCA_039798205.1 Candidatus Parcubacteria bacterium
ATATATTTAGAATAATATACTGGGTCTTGATAGTGTCTACAGTATTTGGTCTATATTATTTCTTACAGCCTACAATAAACTCTATATTATCTGACTTTGGAGGTCTCCAAACCGCAATAGATCAAATATCTGAAAAAGCACAAAATCTTCCTGACGTAAGTAAATTTAAAAATCTCTTGGAAAACATAGGAAACTAGTATTTGAATATTTGGTGCCGAGAGCCAGGCTCGAACTGGCGACCCCTTCCTCTTCAGGGAAATGCTCTACCAACTGAGCTATCTCGGCAGATTGATAGACATTTATTCTATCATAAAGTTCTTCTTTTTGAAAATACCTAACTTATACTTTAAGCGCCAAAATCTGAGCCATTTTGTTAGGATTAAAGCCGATTAAAACATCCTCACCTATCCTAATGACTGGCACACCAAGCTGGCCGGTAATTTCTACCATTTCTTTTCTCTTGTCTATATCTGCGGCCACATCGTACTCCGTGTACTCAACTTTTTTTTCTTTGAGCCACTCTTTTGCTAAATGACAAAAATGGCAAGTAGGTGTACTGAAAATTTCAACTTTCTTTATATTTTGTTCTGTCATAATTTTTAAAAATTAATTAATAAAATTTAGATATCTAATCCAAAAAGATAATTCTGATTAAATATTATATCACGTATCTAAAACCTCAACAAATCTTTTAAAAACTTTTTAAAGAAATCCCAAGATGACTCGCTTTTTGGTATTTCATATGTAGAAGAAGGGCTGTTATACACTATAACGAGATCCTCTCCTCTCTTTTTTACTGGATATGTCTCTCGTAGATATCTCTCTTTGCCTTCTTCGGTATTTATGTTGGCGAGTTTGTATTCATTGGCAGAGAGCTTGCCTTCTACTTCTTTTTCTTCTTTTGCTACGAAAGTGTAGTCTTTTTTTGTTAGGCTATATTTCCTATAAAGACGAAAGACTCCCTGCATAGAAAAGAAAATTAAAATACAGATAAATATTATAGTAAAATTACTATAAAACATATTTCTCCACAAAAATCTTTCTTTATATTTACGCATAATCGCTGTAGCTTATATAGATTTTAGCATATATATTTACTAAAAAATAAACTTGTTTCCAAAAAAAAGAAAAAATGCTATAATCTTAAAAAATATGTTTAAAAGTCATCACCAAAAACTAATAAAGAGAATATTCAGTGTGCTCGCAGTACTCATGGTACTATCTATGATAGGATTTTTATTGGTTCCGCTACTTAGCTAGTCCTATCTACTTTTTCATCAATTCTAAAAATGTATCGTGCTCTATTCGCACCTTACCGTCTTTTTGCATTCTCTTCTTTCCCTTTTTCTGCTTTTCTCTTAGCTTCATTTTTCTAGTGATATCTCCGCCATAAAGATATCCTGTCACATCTTTCTTCATAGGAGTAATAGACCTGGATGCTATGATACGGCCTTTTACTGTGGCTTGGATTTTTACTCTAAATAATTCTCTTGGTAAAATTTTATATAATTTTTCTACGACTTCTTCTGCTTCTTCATCTGCTCTCCATTCTGCTACCACTCTAGAAAAGGCAGCTATTCTCTCTTCGGCTACTAGTACATCTAGTCTCGTCACATTAGCGTCTTTCATCTCACCCATTTTGTATGAGATGGACGCGTATCCGCTAGAAGCAGACTTTAGCTCGTCAAAAAAGTTTCTCATGAGCTCGCGAAGTGGCATAGATACATGAATATTTATTCTGCCTTCTCCCCAATCCATCATATCCACTATTTCACCTTCATGCCGTTGAAAAAGCTGCATAAGATTTGAAAGGTAATCATTAGGTACTATAATAGTAAGTAATATCCATGGCTCTCTAACACTCAAATATTGTCCATGATCAGGAAAATGGATCGGAGTATAGACTTTCTCTATAGTATGATCTTTCATTTCTACTTCGTATGTTATAGAAGGTTGAGTAACTATGAGTTCTTGATCAAACTCTCTTCTTAGCCTCTCTGTGACAATTTCAAGATGAAGCATTCCCAAAAAACCACAGCGAAATCCTCTTCCTAGAGCTCCACTAGCTTCTTCTTCAAAAGTAAGAGATGAGTCTGAAAGACGAAGTTTACCGAGTGCCGAGCGAAGATCGTCAAATTCATCTTGAGTCTCAGGATATATAGAAGCAAAGACTAGAGGGACAGGCTCTTCATACCCAGTAAAAGGCAGCAACGGACGAGAAAATGTAGTCACAGTATCTCCTACACGAGCCACCCCCGGCTCTTTTATACCTGTAACTATATATCCAATCTCCCCTTCTTTTAATTCTTTTTCTTCTTTTTTTTCTGGCTTAAATGTCCCAACATTTCTTACTAGAAATCTATATTTTGATTTTATAAAAAGTAATTCATCATTTCTTTTTACACTTCCATTTAAAACTCTGACATAAAGAATTACACCTTCATGATTTGAATATTCAAAATCAAAAATAAGTGCTCTAAAAGATTTATTGTTTACGATTTCTAATTTTGGCTCTGGAACTTTTTTTATTATCTCCTCTAGAAGATTTTGCACTCCTTCTCCAGTTTTTCCAGAGACTAAGATTATTTCCTCTTCTCTTACATTTAAGAGCTTTATGATTTGTTTTTTTACACCTTCTATATCAGCTATCGGTGAATCTATCTTATTAATAACAGGTATGATGGTGAGGTCTGCAGATCTTGCCATCTCTAAAGTAGTCAAAGTCTGCGCTTGGACACCCTGCGTAGCATCTACCAAGAGTATTGCTCCTTCTACAGCGCGCAAGCTTCTCGAGACTTCATAAGAGAAATCAATATGTCCAGGAGTGTCTATCAAATTTAAAATATAATTTTTATAATGCATTCTGACAGGCGTCATCTTGATAGTAATACCACGCTCTCTCTCGAGATCCATAGAGTCTAGTACTTGCTCTTTCATCTTTCTATTTTCTACTGTATGAGTAAATTCTAAAAGCCGGTCTGCCAAAGTAGACTTACCATGATCAATATGCGCGATAATAGAAAAATTCCTTATATTTTCCATAAAATTTATTAAAATATACCATAAAACATGGCAAAAAAGAAAAAAGGAAATGCTTTTGAAAGTTTTCGCTTGCGGGGTTTAACTTGAAAAAGTATTTCCTGTTTTCTTTGATGTGGAAATTATTGCAGTCTGAGAATATCTCCAACCTTTAAATCCATCTTTTTTGCTATACCAGAATTGATTTCTAATAGATATTTAGCCTTACTATCTACATCATTAGCAAATATCTGTGACGAACCTTGATTTTGAGAATCATAAGAGCTAGCTTTAGCATCTTCTGCTATCTTTATAATTCTATAATCTTCATCAAGCCAGATCATATCTAAGTCGAAATTCATATCTTTCATCCAAAATGATAATACATCTGGATTTTCAAAAACAAAAAGCATTCCCTCTGTCACTAGCACCTCTCCATGATTATAGACTTTTAATTTTTCTTTTCCAGATAGCCCCTGCTCTCTTTCTTCTTTTGTTTTTGCTAATTCTATAAATATTTCGTGACCATCATCTGCTAGCAAAAGTCCATCTCCTCGTAAGATCCAAGTCTCCTCTGTAGTCGCAGAAGAAGTGTTAAAAATTTTCTGACCAAAAGTCAAATTTAAATTTTTATTTTTTGTGAAATTAGAAAGAGATACTATAAAGCCTATGATAATAAAAACGAACACTATCGAAAGTATTAGTCTTCCGATATTAGGTGATGAGAGTTTTCTTTTTGTGCGAAGATGTGCCATAAATTAAAATGTTATAGATATATTTTAGCATAAAAAAGAACCCCCTTTCAGAGGCTCTTTGATAATGATTCAAAAAGTTAAAAGCTGTACGCCAATCTCACCACGCCAAACTTGGCATAGCTGGCTTTATTGTTAAACTTGTTCCAATGTTGGAAAAAAGAAAGTTTCCATCTTTTTTCAAACACTTTAGAAATTTCTGCCACAGCAGAATAATTCTCTCCATTCCAGTCAACAAACCAACCATACACTCTAGCTTCAAGCCCAAACTTTTCAACTTTCTTTCCCACATCAAACCTTAAAGAATAGGCATCGGGATCTCCTTCCAAAAATTTTAAATAAAAGGCCGTGAAGCCTGTACTAAAATTTTTTCCAAAAATATAAGTCACTGTGCCAGATGGCATCAGTAGGTTCATATCTTTATTGGCGTCAAAAACAAATACTTCTGTTGAGGCTGACACTTTAAATTTTTGATTTAACTTTTTTGAAAAAGTTAAAGCAGAAGAAGTAAAGTTGGCATTATTCTTCGGATCCACCAGATCCGAATTCCTGGTGATAGAAAAGTTAAAATTTCTTTTTGAAAAAACCAACAGACCTTTGAGGGCTGGTTTATCAGAAAACCTTCCCCCGGTTACCAGGGCGTTCGTTTGGGTTTGGAAAGTTATGGACCCTGATACCTTAATAGAATCTTTTTTATCTTGGGCAAAAATATCAAAACAAATCATTACAAAACTACAAAGTACAAATAACTTTTTCATCTTACTAAATTTATAATTAAAAAATATTTTACAAAGCTATATAT
>JBDKGJ010000002.1:0-3854 GCA_039798205.1 Candidatus Parcubacteria bacterium
AGGTCTGATAAGAAAAATCGAAATAGGAGAATATATTCCTGATTTTAAAGTATATGAATATGTAAAAGTAATAATGACTTTGACGAGTATCATGTGTCCATTCGCAGATCAGATAATAGGAGATGTAGAAGAGAAGGTGAATTCTTTGAATCTTGGTCAATCTCAAGTGGAGCTAGACTTTAGTCTACCTTGGGAGCCAAGTGAGGAGCTTAAAATGCAGCTCGGAATATAGTTTTTTTATTTTATTGTAAGGAGTTTGTCAAAGACTTGTTCAAAATAAGACTCGTCTTTTATTCCAGAGATTTTTGAGATTATCATATTTTCATTTCCATCACGATATACGATCAAGCTATAAGGTGTACCTTCGAGTCCAGCTACGATAGCGTCTTGTGAGTTATTTATATATTCTTGATTATAAGTATTTTTTGCAACACAGCTCACAAATTCTTCTTTCGAAAAGTCTTTTTTTATGCTTTGTCCTTTTTCTTTTGATTCTTTGACCGCATATTCGGCTATATTTGGAAGTGTAGCAAGGTCGAGGCCGTTATTAGTCGGTGATACAGAATATATACGATTGATGAAGTTAACATAAGTAGATTGCCCGTAGAGCTCTCTTGCGCACAGAGAGGCATTGATTTCTGTTGGAGCTTTATCATGATAGCTTTGGGCAAAATGTCTATATACTATACCAATCTTTGCGCTAGATAGATCTTTCTCGTCTAGAGAATATTTTTTTTGTAGCTCCTGTACCACTCCTTCTTGTAGCATTTTGCAAAATGGACATTCGAAATCAGAATATACTACCAAAGTCACTTTATTTTTGGTATTTCCTAAAATGTATTCACTTTCTTTAAAATCTTGCCCTTGGAATATCTTGTCAGCATTTACTAGGCTGTCAACAACGCTATTTTTACTTGAAGAGTCGTTATTAATTAATCCATAAGCGACTATCCCGAGTGCGATGAGGAGAGATCCGCCTAAAATAGCAACTGCAATTTGATTTTTGAAAAAGTTTTTCATATTTTTGATTGTTAAGATGGATTATATCATAATTTATTTTATGTGGTAATATTAGCGTATAGTATAAAATTTATGATTCACTTTATTTTAAGTTTTGCGTCTGTAGCTATTGCTACAAAGCTTGTAGGAGTTTATTATTCAGGCTATCCAGCATTGCTTATTTTCACTCTTATCTTGGTTTTGATAAACGGAGTGGTGAAGCCAGTATTAAAGCTGATCACTTGGCCTATTAATTTTCTTACACTCGGACTATTTCATTTAATTTTAAATGTCTTACTCCTTATGTTAGCTAGCTCTC
The DNA here is from genome assembly GCA_039798205.1 of Candidatus Parcubacteria bacterium. Taxonomy (GTDB): domain Bacteria; phylum Patescibacteriota; class Minisyncoccia; order Phycocordibacterales; family UBA5272; genus UBA5272. The sequence continues at coordinate 1,319 of JBDKGJ010000002.1, forward strand.
TTACTCCAGGATTTGTCTTTGCTTCGTTTTTACAAGCGGCTATTTTTGGCTTAATTTTTGGAATTTTACAGTGGTTTTTCTCAAAATTTGATTTATAAAGATATTTTTGCTATTCTCTAGGTATTAAATTTTTTGCCATGAACAGAAAAATTCTGGAAGGAGGTATTTAATAAACAGAAACCTGTTTTAGCTCGGCGGGCGAGCTGATCAAAGAATTTAAAAAAGCTGGTGACTCTAAAAAATTTAACCGAGTCTATCAGCTTTTTATTTTATCTTTATTTCTTCTTCATCACTGAGATCTTCAATATCTTCTTGAATATCTTCTACATCTTCACTGATCTCTTCAATATCTTCTTGAATATCTTCTACGTCTTCTGCGATTTCTGCAATATCTTCTGAATGCTTATTTATTGTCATCTGGATAAAGAGAGAAAGATATATAGCTTCTAGAGATACTATAGTAGTTAGTATAAGCATCACTTTTTCTGCATTGTATCCTAAGAGTATCAGTGTTATAAAAAATAAGAATATTACAGTATGAATAATAATAGACCAAATAGAGCCTATATTTTTTATCAGTTTTTCTGCAAATTTTTCTAAATCATTTTTCATATGTTTAAAAGTAGATTAAAAGGAAATAAACGAGAGTGAATTTCAAATTCATTTTAGCATGAAAATAGGTCGAAAGAAATGATTTTCCTATTATCTTTTTATTTGATATATTATATCTATATATTTATAGCAAAAATTATGAGTAAATTAAATTATAGCGAAATAGAAAAAAAGTGGCAGAAGTATTGGAAGGATAATGGTACAAATAAAACCTCAGATGATTTTGAGAATGGAAAGAAAAAATTTTACATATTAGATATGTTCCCGTATCCATCTGGAGAAGGTCTTCATGTCGGTCATCCAAAAGGATATATCGCGACAGATGTGTATTCTAGAATGAAAAAGATGCAAGGCTATAATGTTCTTCACCCAATGGGCTGGGATGCATTTGGTCTTCCTGCAGAGCAGTACGCTATAAAAAATAAAATTAATCCAAATATTGGCACAATGCAAAATGTAGCTAGGTATAAAGAGCAGATAGAAATGCTCGGTATTAATTATGACTGGGATAGAGAAATAAATACTACTGACCCAAAATATTACAAATGGACACAGTGGATGTGGAAGCAAATGTATAAAGATGGACTCGCTCATGAATCTTTTGAACCAATTAATTGGTGTCCAAGCTGTAAGACTGGACTAGCCAATGAAGATCTTGATGGGAATACTTGTGAAAGATGTGGGACGATAGTAGAAAAGAAGCCTCTTAGGCAATGGGTGATCAAAATCACAGATTATGCTGACAGGCTTTTGAATGATCTTGATAAACTAAATTGGGAGCCACATATCAAAGAGCTTCAAAGAAATTGGATTGGAAAAAGTGAAGGTGCAATAGTCAAATTTAATATTGAAAACAGTAATGAAGTTATAGAAGTTTTTACTACAAGAATAGATACTATTTTTTCCGGAACTTTTGTGATAGTTGCTCCAGAGCATAGAGTTATAAAACAATTTGAAGGTAAAATTCAAAATTTAGATGAGGTCTATAAATATTTAAATTCCGTAAAAAATAAAAATGAGATAGAGAGAATGGACAAGGAAAATAAAACAGGAGTAGAATTGAAAGGTGTAAGAGTTATAAATCCAGCAACAAAAGATATTTTACCTGTATGGGTATCTGATTTTGTTTTAGGGGATTATGGTACAGGGTCTGTCTTTGCAGACGCTCATGATCAGAGAGATTTTGATTTTGCAAAAATATACAATATTCCTTTGAAAGTTTCAATAAAACCAGAAAATGTTTCTGAAGAAGACTTTGTTGAAATAAAAAATTTGGGAAAATGCTATGAAGGGGAAGGTATTTTAATAAGCTCAGAAGAATTTGATGGGATGACTTCAAAAGAAGCAAGACCTAAAATTACTGAATGGTTGAAAAATAAAGATCTAGCAGATTTCAAAATAACTTTTAAATTGAAAGATTGGGTATTCGCAAGACAGAGATATTGGGGAGAGCCATTTCCAATTGTTTTTGATGAAAATCATAAAAGTTGCGCAGTCGCAGATAAAGAATTACCAGTTATACTTCCAAATGTAGAAAATTATGAGCCGACAGATACTGGTGAATCGCCACTTACAAATATAAAAGATTGGGTAGAGGTTTATGGATATATAAATAGCAAAGGAGAATTCGAAAGTATTTCAGGAACTCATCCCGAAAGAGAAATTAAAACCATAAACACTTATAAAGAAAATTTTGAAACATATATCTCCGAGACAGTACAAGAGATTTCTGGAGAATGGAAGGAAGAGTCAGATTTTCTCGCAGAGAAATTAAAAGGTAAAAGAGTTTTAGAGATAGGATCTGCTTCTGGAAGAGAGGCTATTTATTTAAAAAATAAAGGAGTAGATATTATTGCTTCAGATATTGTTGATTCATTTTCAAAAATAGCAGAAGAAAAAGGTCTTGAATTCTTAAACATAGATC
>JBDKGJ010000003.1:0-3048 GCA_039798205.1 Candidatus Parcubacteria bacterium
TTATTTTTATATATATTTTTCATGCAACACTTTTTCTTACATATGTAGTAGCATTTGTTGCCTTTATTTTTACAATCTGGCTTATGGCAGGATTGCAAACTAGTAAAGTTTAAAAGGAAAATAATAAAAAAGTCTTTGCGTCCTAAAATACAGGACGCTTTTCTTTTTTAAATCCCTATTGACTTTTTTGATTATTTTGTATATTATATTCTAGGTATTTTTTATTATTAACCAAAATAGCTACCAAATGAAAAATATTATAAAACTGGTAGTACTTTTACTTCCAGTTATAATCTTTATCTATATCTTCTTCTTTTTGAATGAAGGAGCAACAGACAAAGAAAAAAAGCTTTTCGTTTTCGTAGAAATTCTTTATTTTTTGTGCTATCTTTTTATAGCAGGAAGAGTAAAGAGTGAATTTCTAAGAAAATGGATCTTTTTTAAAAACTGATTTATTTTGCCGGCGTCCCAAAGAAAAAGGGACGCTTTTCTTTTTTTGAAAAATGTGATATATTAGTGAAATAAAAATTAATATTCAAATTTATTATGCTAAAAATCAGATTACAAAGATTAGGTAGAAAGAATGACCCTCATTTTAAGTTGATTGTCACACCTCACACATACAAGCCAAAGACCCACAAATTCATTGAGGATCTAGGTTTTTATGATGCAAAAGCTGGAAAGAATGAATTTAAAGCTGATAGGATCAAATACTGGATAGGAGTAGGTGCAAAAGTGACTCCCACAGTTTTTAATTTCTTAGTAGCTCAAAAGCTCGTAGAAGGTAAGAAAAAGAACGTGCTTCCAAGAAAAAGCATTACAAAGCCAAAGAAAGAATTAAAGAAGAAATAATTGATATAAAAGATTAAGAGATCTTAATATTTAAAATGTTAATTTTTCTTTTTCTCTAATTTCTGTGTGCTATAATAATTTTGTTATAAGTTTATTTTAAAATTAAATAAGAAAAGAATAAAAATATGGTCAAAGATTCAGAATTCGTAGAATTTATTGTAAAAAATTTGGTTGATAATCCAAATGATGTAAAGATAGATAGAAAGGTAGACGAAATGGGAGTATTAATCACGGTAGATGTAGCAAAAGATGATATGGGAAAGATTATCGGTCGTCAGGGTGCTACTGCAAAGGCGATCCGCACATTACTGCGAGTCGTAGGAATGAAAAACAATGCTAGAGTCAATCTAAAGATTAATGAGCCAGATGAAATGCTTGGTTCTCAATCAGGAGAGGGATATAGATCACACCTCGATGATGTAGATGCAGTAATGGACGGCATAAAGGGGATTTAGTATAAAGAGTAAAACCGCAAACAAAAGTAGCGGTTTTATTTTTTGTTATAATAGTTTTATGAAATATTTTGCAATTACACTTTTTCCAGAGATGATAGATTCTTATACTAAAGAGTCTATACTAAGTCGTGCTCAAAACAATAAATTAATATCTGTAAAATCATTTCACTTAAGAGAATACACAAAAGATAAACACGGGAGAACAGACGGAAAGCCTTTTGGAGGTGGTCCTGGCATGGTACTCTGGGTAGATCCTATAATAAATACTTTTGAAAAAATAATTAAAGAGATAGAAAAAGATAAAAAAATTACTAGAAAAAATATTTTAGTAGTAAATTTTGTCCCTTCTGCAAAGATTTTTACAAATACTCTCGCAAAAGAATATGCTAAGAAATACACACACATAATATTTATTTGTGGTAGATACGAGGGAATAGATGCGAGAGTTAATCTAGTCTTGAAAGATATATTAAATGCTAAGAAAAAAGAATTTGCTTCGACAAGCTCAGCAGCCAAATTTAATTTTAAAATAGAAAATATTTCTATAGGTGATTTTGTGATTACTGGCGGAGAGCTCGCGGCGAATATTATGATTGATAGCATATCAAGACAAATAGGAGGAGTCCTTCATGATAACGAGAGTATAGAGGAAAATAGGGTAGCAAGTAGTGAAGTCTATGCTCGTCCAGAAATTTATGAAGGAAAAATAGGCGATAAGAAAACAGGAAAAATTAAAAAATATAAAGTACCAAAAATATTGCTGTCCGGGAATCATGCTAAAATAAATGAATGGAGAAAGGAAAATTAATTAGATATAAAAATATTTTTGGATGGGTTGGGGCAATTTTGGTTGCTATTAACTATCTTCTTTTGGTTCTTAATTATTTTCATAGTGAAGATATTTTATTTAATATATTTCAATTTATAGGAGGTGGATTATTAGCCGCCAGAGTCCTTATAGACAAAGATTATCCTGTATTCTTTTTGGAGTTGTTGTTTTGTTTAGTTGCTATTTTTGCTTTATTTTATGTACATTAAAGTAAAAGTGAAAACAGAAGCAAAAAAAGAATCTTTTGAGAAGTCTAAAAAAGAAGACGAATATTTGATTTCTGTCAGAGAAGAAGCTAGAAATGGCTGGGCTAATGAGAGAGTCATCGAGATTTTAAAAAAAGAATTGAAAAAGAAAAATGTGAGGCTTATCTCTGGCCATACTTCGCCAAGTAAAATATTTTCAATTGAAGATTAAATCTTTTTTTGCTATAATCTTTTAATAAATAATTCGCCAATATAGCTCAGTTGGTAGAGCACATCCATGGTAAGGATGAGGTCATCGGTTCGATCCCGATTATTGGCTCAATAATAATACAAAGTGCCACGCAAGTGGCACTTTGTATTATTATCAAGATCCGTATTCTTGGATTATTGTTTCTTTTTCTTTAGTAAGAAATAAAGAACTACCAAGATTACGAGGATGATAATGATTGTTGTTGTGGACATATTTTTTATTATTAATAATAAAACAGACCCAAAAAGATATAGATAAATTTATACAAAAGATCTATATCTCATTTATATTATACCTTGAAAAATGTGTTAATATATTTATAAATAAATCGATATGAAAACAAGCTTTAAATTCGGCCTATTTGTAATACTAGTAATCCACACTTTTATTTGGTATCTCGCATTTTACTTTCTAACAGTTGGTGATATTTATGGATACTATAGTTCCTTTTGGAAT
>JBDKGJ010000004.1:0-3157 GCA_039798205.1 Candidatus Parcubacteria bacterium
AATGAAGAAATAAGAAAGACAACGCTTGCAGAATATGAAGGAATGGTCCGAGGATCTGTACTTTCTAGAAGTAAAGAGGATATTATGAATTGGTCTGCTAGACAAGCATATCTTGCTCTAGGATTCGCTCTTGCAGCAGCAGCTGAGCTAAAAGTAGACTCTTGCCCAATGGAAGGATTTGATCCTGTGAAAGTAAAAGAAATTTTAGGATTAAGTGATGAATTTATGCCAGTCACTCTACTTCCTGTTGGATATAGAGATGAATCAGATGAGCATCTAAAGAGTCCAAAATTTAGATTTCCTGAGGGAGAGATAATGGTGAAGAAATAATAAAGTAATAAAATAAAAAAGCGAGCCGTCAGGTTCGCTTTTTTTGCAAATATATTATATCTTGACAAATTATTTAAATAGTGATAGATTGTTTGCGTGTGTTCATTTTTTTTTAATCATTAAAATCTTTTACTAATGAAAAAGACTAAATTTGATTTTTTTAAAGCCTCCTTTTTTAATGGCCAAGGTCTCGATATATTAAGTAGTCTTGTAGCAAGTCTTTTTGGGTTTTTTGCTGCAATATATACATTTAAAATTGTATATTCAGATGTTTTTTTGTTGAAAAAGAAACAAATTGACGATCCTATAATTATCATTTCACTACTTATTTTTCTAGCCTGCGCAATAGGCACTCTGCTTGGTTTAAGACTTTTTAAAAAAGAATTTCTCCCTAAGTATAAAAATATGAAGAAAAATTATTTTTTTGAATCATATATGTATACTTTTGATGAATCGACAGATGTCTATCTTTTGCAATCGGAGATTTATCAATCAAGGAGTAATCTTTGGGATATGATAAATAAGTCAAATTTCTCAGAATTAAATAAGACTTTATCTGATAGTTGGCGTGAACAAGGGTCATTAATTAAGTATTTTTATGAAAAAGAAGATTATGAATCTTTAGCTCGGTATAAAAACGCTGATTTTCAAAGAATCGAATTTGAAAAGGATAATGATTATACAGAGATAAAGAATCATGCAGAGAGTGCTAAAGAAGAAATTTCTAGACTGGATGTAATTTTACAAAAGCTAGATCTGGATTTAAAGCGAATTTATGAGCGAAGAAACTTGTTTCAAAAAGAGCTTAAAAAATTAGGAATAGATCTTTTGTAGAATTTTGAAGAAAAGTCGGCTAATTTAAAACAAAATATGACCATGTGTCATATTTTTTCTTTTTTAATATAAGATGATATAATCTATAAAAAACAAAAGCTATTATGACAATTAATGAAATTCGAAAGAGATATTTAGAATTTATGCGTGAGAACGGGCATGTGATTGTCCAGTCTAGCTCTCTAGTTCCAGAAAATGATCCTACAACTCTTTTTACAGCTGCTGGGATGCAGCCGATGATTAACTATATTTTAGGAGCTCCTCATACAGCTGGTACTCGTATAGCCGATACACAAAAATGCTTTCGCACTCAAGATATAGAAGAAGTCGGAGACAATAGGCATACTACATTTTTTGAAATGCTCGGGAATTGGAGCTTTGGAGACTATTTCAAAAAAGATCAAATAGGGTGGATGTATAAATTTCTCACAGATAAAGAAGTTGGGCTAGGTCTGGATAAAGACAGACTTTATTTTACATATTATAGTGGTAATAAGAAACTAAATGTTGGAGAAGATAAAGAAGTCAAAGATTTTTGGATAGAAAATGGTATAGACGAAAGTCATATATACCCATACGATGATAGTAAAAATTGGTGGAGTAGGGCTGGAGCTCCAGAAAATATGCCAATAGGTGAGCCTGGTGGACCTGACTCAGAGATGTTTTTTGATTTTGACCCAAAAGGAGAAAAGAAAATTCACGAGAATAGTAAATGGACGAGTGACAAGTGCCATCCAAATTGCGATTGTGGTAGATTTGTAGAGATTGGAAACAGTGTATTCATAGAATATCAAAAGACAGAGAATGGACTCACAGAATTATCTCAGAAAAATGTAGACTTTGGTGGTGGATTAACAAGAATGGCTGCAGCGACAAATAATGATAGTGATATTTTTAATCTTGATATATTCGAAGAAGCAAAAAATATTTTAGAGAAGCTTTCTAGGAAGAAATATGTTGAGACTGAAGAAAACAAATTTAATTTTAGAATTATTTTTGATCATATACATGCGGCCACATTTTTGATCGGTGATGGAGTCGTGCCAGGCAATAAAGATCAGATGTATTTTGTGAGAAGACTGATAAGGCGGGCAATAGTAGCAGGGCACAAGCTCGGAGTACAAAATGCTAATTTTACAAAAAGTATAGCAGAGACTTTTATCGATAAATATAAAGAAGCGCAGGAATATCTTGGGGACAATCTTTCAAAGAATAAAGAGAAAATTTTGGAAGAGATGGATAAAGAAGAAAGTAAATTTAGAAAGACTCTTCATTATGGAATGAAAGAATTTGAAAAGATTTCCAGTAAAGATATTTCTGGAGAAGAGGCATTTGATCTTCTGCAATCTTTCGGTTTTCCGATTGAGCTTACTCAAGAATTAGCAGCTGAGAAAAATCTAAAAGTAGATTTGGAGAGTTTTAATAAATTAAAATCTGAGCACGCAGAAAAAAGTAGAACAGCAAGCGAGGGAATGTTTAAAGGTGGTCTCGCAGATCAATCTCCAGTGACGACAGCGCTTCACAGTGTTTGCCACCTAATGCTCGCTGGTATGAGAAAGGTATTAGGTGAAGATATATCTCAAGCCGGTAGCAATATTACTCCTGAGAGATTAAGATTTGATTTTAAATTTGATAGAAAAGTGGAAGAAGAAGAAATAAAAAAGATAGAAGAATATGTAAATAGCGCTATTCAAAATGGTTTTGAAGTTAATCTCGAAGAGATGCCAAAGCAAACAGCTAAAGATCAAGGTGTGACGGGCGCATTTTGGGAAAAGTATCCAGAAATTGTGAAAGTTTATACTATGAAAGGTAGTGGAGGCAATATCTATTCAAGAGAGCTTTGTGGCGGTCCACATGTAGAGAGTAGTCGCGACTATCTAAAAGGAAAAACTTTTTCTATTAGTAAACAAGAAGCAGTATCGGCAGGAGTCAGAAGATTTAAAGGAGTCTTGAAATAACATTTCTTATATTGACAAAAATACCAGTTTATAAT
>JBDKGJ010000005.1:0-5792 GCA_039798205.1 Candidatus Parcubacteria bacterium
CTTATATGAATGGTGCTAATATAGTGAGCGACTAATTTATTTTTAAAGCCCCTCTTCTTTTAATTTCTGTATTAATTCTTCTGCTTTTCTAGATAATTTTTTAGGCATCTGAATATTTAATTTAACCAAAATATCTCCCCTGCCTCTTCCTGAATGTATTGGTACACCCTTTCCTTTTATTCTTAAAATATCATTTGGATGTGCTCCGACAGGAATATCTACTACAATATTTCCGTCCAGTGTAGATATTGTATGCTTTGCGCCAAGAAGCGCGTCTGACAATTTTATATCATGAATCATAAAAAGATCATGTCCTTCTCTCTTCCATAGCTTGTGTGGCTTAACGAGTATCTTCACATAAAGATCCCCTGACTTTCCATTTTGGACCGCTTCACCCATACCGCTCATACGCAAGACTTCTCCATTATTAATTCCAGCTGGAACATTTATTTTGATATCTTCTTTTGTATTTAATACGCCAGCTCCACGACAAGTATCACATTTTTCTTTTGGGACTTCACCTTTACCATGACATTCATCACAGGCTCTGACTGATTGCATCGCTCCAAAGATAGTCCTCTTAATATCTTGTATCTTTCCTTTACCATTACACTTTTTGCAAGTCGCTATCTTTGTCCCAGCTTTTGCTCCAGATCCATTACAAGTCTTACATTTAGAAACTTTAGAAATCAAAACATTTCTCTCAACTCCAAATATAGATTCTTCAAAACTAATATCCATTTCAAGCGACATATCACGCCCTCTTTTTTCTCTTACTTGAGATCCGAATCCTCCACCACCAAATATATCTCCAAAAATATCCCCGAGATCTTCAAAATCAAAATTCATATTTTGAAAATCACCTTGATTAAATCCAGAAAAATCAAATCCACTAAATCCTTGGCCTTGGCCAAATCCACTCGCGCCATTTGAGCCAGCACCAGAAAATGTCTGACCATATGTGTCGTATTCTTTTCTTTTCTGTTCATTTGAGAGTACTTGATAAGCTTCGTTTACTTCTTTAAACTTTGCTTCATCACCGCCCTTTTTATCAGGATGATATTTTGATGCTAATTTATAAAAAGCCTTTTTAATCTCTTCTTTACTCGCTCCCTTTGTGACTCCCAATGATTCGTAATAATTTTTCTGTGACATATTTTTATAAATTTTATTATAGCAAAATTAAAGTCTTTAGCGAGTAGAAAATATTTCTATTTTCTACTCTTAAAAATTTTAATTAGTTTGTGTTTCGTTATTTGTGTTTTCTCCAGATTCTGGAGTTGGATTTTCTGGATTAGAATTTTGAGCTTGGTCGTTCGCTGTCTTCATAGCTTCTCCGATCTTCATCATTGCCTCAGAAAGCTCTTCTGTGGCCTTTTTTATGGCTTCTAGAGAGCTTTCAGGGCTATTTTTGATACTTGTGAGACTTATTCTCTTCTCTGTCACTTCATTCTTTATCTCATCAGAGATTTTACCCTCTGCATCTTTAAGAGCCTTTTCGGCAGTATGAATCATCTGATCAGCTAGATTCTTTGCTTCTACTATTTCCATTTTCTTTTTATCGGCTTCTGCATTAGCTTCTGCTTCATTTTGCATTCTAGAAATATCTTCTTTTGTGAGACCAGATGAAGCCTCTATTCTGATAGATTGCTCTTTGTTACTTGTCTTATCTTTTGCTTTTACATTTAAAATACCATTAGCATCAAGATCAAAAGATACTTCAATCTGTGGGACTCCGCGTGGCGCTGGTGGGATACCATCAAGAATAAATCTGCCTAGAGATTTATTATCAGCGGCCATAGGTCTCTCGCCTTGTACAATGTGAATTTCTACGCTTGTCTGATTATCAGCCGCTGTTGAGAAAGTTTGTGATCTCTGTGTTGGAATCGTAGTATTTTTCTCTACAAGTTTTGTAGCTACATTTCCCATTGTCTCAATACCAAGTGAAAGTGGGATCACATCAAGAAGAAGAACGTCTTTCACATCGCCTTGAAGTACTCCAGCTTGTACTGCGGCACCGAGGGCTACCACCTCGTCTGGATTGATTGAACGATTTGGATCTTTTCCAAATAGATTTTTGACTGCTTCTATGACCATCGGCATTCTTGTCTGTCCTCCAACAAGTATCACATCGTGGATTTCTTCTTTTTTAAATGGCGAATTGTCTAAAGCTCTCTTTGTTATTTCTATTGCTCTATCAACAAAAGGACGAGCTATTTTTTCAAGCTCAGCACGAGTCATCTTCATTTGAAGATTCTTTGGTCCGTCTTGCCCTGCTGCCAAGAATGGTAGAAATATTTCTGACTCAGATTGAGTAGAGAGCTCGTGCTTTGCTTTTTCTGCTACTTCATCAATTCTCTGAAGAGCAAGTGTATCACCTGTGACATCAATTCCTGTCTCTGCTTTGAATTTTTCTGCGATGAATTTAATTATTTGTTGATCAATATCTCTTCCTCCTAGATGTGAGTCTCCATCTACTGACTTTACTTCTACTACTCCATCTCCTACTTCAAGAATAGAGATATCAAACGTTCCTCCTCCTAGGTCAAAGACTGCCAGCTTTTCATTTCTGTTTGAATTAAATCCATAAGCTAGAGCTGCTGCTGTAGGCTCTGGGATAATTCTTTTTACATCGAGTCCGGCTATCTTTCCCGCATCAACTGTAGCTTGTCTTTGTGAATCATTAAAATATGCTGGCACAGTGATGACTGCCTCTGTCACCTTCTCACCTAGCTTCGCTTCTACGTCACTCTTTATTTTTTGAAGTATCATAGCTGAGACTTCTTCTGGTCTGTAGTCTTTACCAGATAGTGTGACAAGGACAGAGCCATTTGGTCCTTCTTTAAGTTTATAAGCCACATTTGGAATATCATTCTGTACTTCTTTATCACTAAAAGAATGTCCCATATATCTCTTTACTCCATAAATAGTATTTTCTGGATTTATCACAGACTGCCTCTTAGCTGTGACACCTACTGATTTCTCACCATTTTTTGAATAAGAAACAACAGACGGAGTTGTACGATATCCTTCTACATTTTCTATAATCTTTGGATGCCCACCTTCTATGATAGCTACTGCGCAGTTTGTTGTTCCTAGGTCTATACCGATAATTTTACTCATATGTTTTTAAATTTAATTTATGTTTTTAAATAATTTTAATTTTTAATCTGCTTGTAATTAATCCTCATAATGTCCGACTTTGACTCTTGCTGGTCTCAATATTCTTTCTCCGATCTTATATCCTTTCTGTAAGACATTAATTATTGTATCATTTTTTTCTTTTTCTTCAACTTTTAATGTCTCTATAGCCTCGTGCAAAGACGGATCATACTTTTCTCCTTCATTAGCAAATGTTTGCACCCCATTTCCTTCCAGAACTTTTAATAATTGTGAGAAAAGATATTCTACTCCGACTCTCCAGTTTTGATCCACTGACTCCCAGCCTTCTTTGTTTGAACGAGCCATATCATATCCGTCTAGGACAGGAAGTATATCTCGGACAAGATTTGCGTTTGCAAATTTCGCCATATCTTTCCTCCACTCTTCTATCTCACGCTCACGATTTTTGTAATCAGCTTGAACCCTTTGCCATCCAGCAAGATATTCATTTTTTTCTTTCTCGAGTCTCTCTATTTTCTCTTCAAATTTGTCTACCAATTTATTTTTAGCGTTTTTTTGTTTTTCTTTTTCGCTAAATTCCTCACCTTCAGGATTCAATTCTTCAAATACCACATCATCCCCACTTTCTTCTTCTTTTTGTAAGTTTGTATCTTTCATATTTAATTAAAATAACAAAACACTAATTAAAGCAGATTTTCTGAAAATAAAACCAATAACAACCTTTAGTGTTCGAAGTATTATAACATAAAATAGACTATGAAGCAAAATGTTTTTGATGTTTAAAAAATAAAAAAACCTTTGACTTTTTGAGCCAAAGGTTAAAATTAAAAATGAGATATTACTTGATCAACTGCCCAGCGAACCACCAACCGGAATCCCACTGACAGTTATCCTCAATAACTGTTTCTGGTACACCATTAAACAATGCAACATGAAAATTTCCATCAGAGTTTTTTCTCTGAATAGCATTGGGAAATTTTTTAGAAAAACGGGAATATTTAAGATTAAATGTTAGAAATACATTTAACTCAAGTTCTCCCATTACTTCTTTGTAAAGCTTATCCACTTTAGAAGAACGAGTAGGGGTCACCTTTTTTATAAAATAAATTCTGTACGGCAAACTTAATCTGCGTGGCCATTGTTCTATGACATCTTTTTCTATATATCCTTCTTTGCCTAAGTTTTCTACTAATAGTAATAAGCCGTCAGTAGGTACCCAAAAGCAAAGCTCAGATATGAAATGACAAGTAACACCTGCTATCACTTTTCTTCTTACCACTTTTTCTTTGCCGGTTATCAAATTTCCATCTTTGTAAATAATACTCTCATCCGGCATGAGAGGTATAAATTCTGTGGCTTTTGAGGCCACTTTTAAGTTACTCTCCGAAGAAAAATGATTAATGACATCGACTGGATCTACTTCTAGCCTTTCGCAAAGCTGACAAAAGCCACTAAGGCTCTTAAATAAATTTTGACAATTCATTTTATTACAATTTTATGTTTAAAAAGATCGAATATAACATACTCATCCTATAATTATTTTAATAATTTGTCAAGCAGTAAAGTGTAATATAAAATAAATAAAAACCCGAGGCAATCTCGGGTTTTTTAAGTTAATTAAAATCTAAAACGATCCACCTTGTAAAACTTGTTCAAAATCATTTCTATTAGCATCAAGATCTACAGAGTAGCAAGCTCTACCATTGTCATGATCCCAGCTATATATAGATTTGCTAGCTTTGTCTTGAGATACTGATTTGAGACTTGCTCCATTGGTATCAAATTTTGCGCAGACTTCATACACAGCATTTCCACTCCACTTGTTAACGCTACAATTCTTGTTAGCCATTTCTCTTGTATATCCTTGAGATACCAGAGAATTTGAACAATTATAGTCTAAGTTCGAATTATTTCTTATACTAGAAGAAAGAAGATTGTACTCATAGCTTTTACCATCCTCATCTTGTGATTTGTAAGTTAGATAATAATCTTGGTTTTTATAATTAGCCACTTCCTCTGCATTAAGAGGCAAAGTCCCCTTTTCTAAAAGAAAATTGTTAACGACTCTTATATTTTGAGTAAGATCATTTAGTCTGACCTGATCAGCAGCGACTTTGATAGACTCTTTTGGATTTGCATATATAAATCCTAAAATAAAAGCTAAAATAATGCCGATAATAAATGCCCAAAGAGAAAATTTCCTAGCAAATATATTTCTCATGTCAAAAGAAGGAAAACGAATCATACTTGAAGAATAATAAAGCACAAAGCCTCCAGCTATTATTACTATCAAAGCTTGTAATATAGAAGAAGTATCATACTTTCCACCAAGTAAGGTATAAACAAAATAAATGAAAACAGAAATAATAGAAACAGATGCAACTGAGGCAAATATCCAGTTCAAAACTTTAAATAAAGGAGTAGCAAATGATACTTCCGCTTCTCCACTCTCTTTAACAAGCTTTGCCCTATACCAAAAGAAAGCCAGAACTAAAGGAGTAAGAACTATGAGTAGTGTGAGGGCTAGATGTGCATCTGCTCTCTCAAGAGCTCCATTCCAATAACCTCCATAATTCCCGTAGTCAGCTGTATTTGCATATTCATTTATTGCAAATCTATTGTTTATAACCTTGAACAAAACATCTATTATATTTCCTACCAATATAGAT
>JBDKGJ010000006.1:0-3504 GCA_039798205.1 Candidatus Parcubacteria bacterium
ACTATCTCTTGGTCGTCTCTTTTTATTATATATTCAATTTCCCAAGCAGTTTCGAAGACCTGACCATCAGATAATGAAAAGGAAAAAGGAAAGTATAGCCCTGAGCCTTCTTCAACATAAACTATTTCATGTTTTGGAAACTCCTGTATATCGTAAACGATATTAGGTTGAACTCCTTCTTCTTTTTTTGCCATAAAGAACAAATTTAAATTATAAAATAATTTTAACGATATTAATATATTAAATATTAGTAATTTTGTCAAGTCTGAAAAAGCTTTATTTTATGATATATTTTTAGTATCGAAATATATAATTATGTCAGAAAATAAACAGATTATTACAAGATTCGCTCCTAGCCCAACAGGCTTTCTTCATATTGGAGGGGCGAGGACTGCTCTATTTAACTATATCTTCACAAAGCAGAATAATGGCAAGATAATCTTAAGAATAGAAGACACTGACACTGAAAGAAATAAAGAAGAATACACTACAGGCATTATAGAGATTTTCAATTGGCTAGAATTCAAATTTAATGAGACCAAAAAGCAGTCTGATAATTTTAAAATCCATAGAGAATATTTGGAAAAGATGATAGCAGAAGGGAAGGCTTATATATCTAAAGAAGAAGTGGTAGAAGAAGGACAAAGAAGTGAGGTGATCAGATTTAAGAATCCAAATAAGGTAGTCACTTTTAATGACATGATCCGCGGACAAGTCTCTGTCGATACTACAGATCTCGGAGACTTCGTCATTGCAAAGAGCCTAGATGAGCCAATATTCCACCTCTCAAATGTGGTAGATGATATTCTAATGAGGGTTAATCATATTATAAGAGCTGAGGAGCATATTGCTAATACTCCGAGGCAAATCCTGATAAGAGAGGCTATAGGAGGCGTAGAAGAGCCCGTATACGGTCATATACCTTTAATATTGTCTACACAAAAGGAGAAGCTCTCAAAAAGAAAGCATGGAGAAATGGTCTCTGTAGAATACTATCGTAGCAATGGATATCTAAAAGATGCTCTTATAAATTTCCTAGCCTTCCTTGGCTGGAATCCTGGGGGAGAAAGAGAAATATATTCTTTAGAAGAAATAATCAATCTCTTTGATATACACAAAGTCCAAAAGGCTGGAGCTGTATTTAATATTGAAAAGCTAAATTGGTTCAACAAAGAATATATCAAGACGCAATCTGAAGAAGAGCAACTACTCTACATAAAAAAATATTTACCAAATGTAGAAAAATATTCTGATGAATTACTCAAAAAGCTCCGTCCAGTATTAATAGATAGGATTAGCTACTATGGTGAGCTAAAAAGTATGCATGAAGCTGGCGAGCTTGATTATTACACACTTGCTCCAGTATATAGCAATCCCTCAGAAATTGTGTGGAAGAAATCAAATAAAGAAAATACTATACAAAATCTAGAAGCTATAAAAAATATATTAGAAAATAAATCTGATATAGATATAGAAGAAGTCTGGACTAAGATATATACTTTAGCTGAAGAAAAAGGAAAGGGAGAGGTGCTTTGGCCTCTTCGGTATTCTCTTTCTGGAAAAGAAAAGTCTCCTGATCCAAAAACTCTGATAGGGATACTCGGTCTCAAAGAGTCTCTTCTTCGTGCCTCAAATGCTATAAAGGCACTTCAAAATATAAATTAATCCTATGATGATAGAGCTTTCCTTTTCTGATTTAGCAGTATTAATATTTTTCCTTTTTTGCACGGGTCTTCTTTTTGGTTTTTATAAAGCTACGAAATATTATAAACTTTAATTTATGACTTTTGAAATATATCCTCTGACTCTAATTTTGATACTAGGAATACCTTTTATACTTGGTATTATGTATTCGGTAGACTTGTTAGTCAAAAATAGAAAAGGTTTCGATTGGTTTAAACCATTCAGATTTTTAAAATTCTTGCAAAAGATACTAGAGCTTGTCTTCATGCCTATAGCTATGCTTGGAGAAAAGCTTTTTGGTATTTCACTTGTAGAAAAAAAGAAATAATTTATATTTATATTACGATATATTTATTTTTTGTAAATATTGAAGCCTAAAATACAAAATTGATATACTTAGAATAGGGGAGTCAGGAAAATCCCACATTCGTGTCTCTCCTATACTAAAATAGTCTTGGGTGACTATATAAACAAAACACACACAGAAATTTCTGTGTGTGTTTTGTTTTGAATAGTATACAGGATTAAGGTTCCGGTAGCTAGGTATAGTTAGTTTTAAGGAAAGGGTTTTTAATGTATAGTGTCGCACAATATATCTTTTACGACTCTATATACTATAATAACCATTAAAATAAAAGAATTCTAGCTTCTTCAAATACTTTTGATTATTCTTCTTCCTTAAGCATCCTTATAAGTCCTACGGTTAGTATAGACCCCTTTAGATTTGTACTCACCATCAAATCTTTTTCTATCTCGAGAAGTTTGTATAGATTGCTAGATGATATTGTTCTTGGATATTCGGTAGCAATACTCCTTAATTCTTCTAATAGTCCTTCCCCTACTTTTTCTTCTATTTTTTGCTGTCCTTCTTTATCTTTTAAAAGTCTCAAATATAGACCAAGCTCAAACATTTTTACTATACTGAGGTAAGCTCTATCTGTGAGGTCTCCAGTCTCAAGCTTTAGATTCTCTAGTGAGATAATTATGCCTTCAGGATCATTTTTACAGATAGCTTTTATTATATTTAATATCTCTTGCTCATTCACTATTCCTAGTACATCTTCTACGTCTTTTTTTAATATCTTTTTATTTTCAGATTTAGAATTTAATATCTTTTCTAAGACGCCTAATGTATCTCTAAAAGATCCTTTTCCTTCTTTTGCTATTTGGAGGCAAGCGTCATCATCTATGTCTCTCTCTTCGAGCTTGGTAATATCTTTTACAAATTTTGCTAAGACATTTAATGAAGGAGAAGAAAAGTTGATATCTTGGCAACGAGATAATATAGTGCTTGGGATCTTGTGTTTATCAGTTGTAGCCAAAATGAAAATGACATGTGCTGGAGGCTCTTCTAGAGTCTTTAGGAGTGCATTAAAAGCTGATTTTGAGAGCATGTGAGCCTCGTCTAGTATATATACCTTGTATCTTGATCCAAAAGTTGATGATTGAGAGGCTTCTATGAGTAGTCTTATATCCTCTACACTATTATTGCTAGCTGCGTCCAGCTCAAAAATATCATCCGGAGAGCATCCTATCTCTCTTGCAAATATTCTAGCAGCTGTAGTCTTGCCAGTGCCTCTATCCCCAGAGAATATATAAGCGTGATAGATTTTATTTTGCTTTATAGAGCTTTCTAGTATCTGCAATGCTAATTCTTGACCTAGCATATCTCCAAATTTACTAGGACGATATTTCCTATATAAAGCTAAATGATTTGGGAGCTTCTCAGACTCTTTTTTAGTATTTTTCATGTCTAAATTATACTGTAAAATCTCCCCTTTTAAAAACTTGACATATACTTTTTCATATATTATACTAATC
>JBDKGJ010000007.1:0-7640 GCA_039798205.1 Candidatus Parcubacteria bacterium
GTCTATTGTTTATTTTTTGTTTTTGTATATAAGATAAATATAATACAAGATGCGAGACCCCTGATTATAATTTTATTTGGGTTTATCCTTTTTTGGATTTTATCCTATTTGAGGATTACAAGAATCCTAAATAGGATATACGAATCTGTTTAAGAACTTAAAAATAAAGGCGCCCAAGCGGAATGGGCGCTTTTTCTTTTTAGCTATATTTTGCTATAATCTATAAATATAAAAATTAATTTAAAAACTATTATGGAAAACGCAATTTTAGAGCACAAGAGACACACACTTTCTCATATTTTGGCTAGTGTACTTCTTGAAAAGTATGCTGATATAAAAATAACTCTCGGCCCAGCAATAGATAATGGATTCTACTATGATGTAGATTTTGCTAGTGAAAAGCCAAGTGTAGAAAAAGACTATACAGATATTACAGAAGCAATGCGAGAAAAAATAAAATCTGGTGGTACATTTTCTCATAAAGAAGTATCACGAGAAGATGCTCTAGAATATTTTGCTGGTAATGAATACAAAACAGAGCTCATAAATGAGATCGCAGAAAAAGGAGAGAAAATAACTCTATATACTATAAATTATAATAACGGAAAGACTTTCACAGATCTCTGTCGTGGAGGTCACTCTGATAATATATCTGAGATTGAGATTGATAGCTTCAAAGTGACACATACTGCCGGAGCATATTGGAGAGGAAATGAGAAAAACAAAATGCTAACTCGTGTCTACGGTCTCGCTTTTAATAATAAGTCTGAGCTAGAAGAATATGAAGCAAAAATAGAAGAAGCTAAAAAAAGAGATCATAGAAAACTCGGAAAGGAGCTAAACCTCTTCACCTTCTCAGAATATATCGGTAGCGGATTGCCACTTTACACAGAAAAAGGAGCTCTCATAAGAAGACTCTTAAATGAGTATGTAGAAGAATTGCAGACAAAAGCTGGCTATACACAAGTATGGACTCCACAAATCGCTAAAGCAGATCTATTTAAAAAATCCGGTCACTATGACAAATACAAAGATAGTATGTTTAAGGTTGTTTCTAACTATTCAAAAGAAGAATTTTTCCTAAAGCCAATGAATTGTCCTCAACATACACAAATCTATGCTTCTCAACCAAGAAGCTATAGAGACTTACCTGCTAGATTCACAGATTTTGCTATGCTTTATAGAGATGAGCAACCTGGTGAGCTAAATGGTCTCGCTAGAGTAAGATCTTTTTCACAAGATGATTGTCATATATTTTGTACTGAGGAACAAGTTGATCACGAAATAGACGTAGCTTTAGAAATGACAAAAAAAGTCATGGATACTTTTGGGTTCAAATATAAATATAGACTATCCACAAGAGATCCTAATAATTTAGATAAATATCTTGGGAATCCTGAGACTTGGGATAAAGTAGAAAAATGGGCAGAAAAAATAATGCAAAGAAATAAAATAGAATATATTCCAGGACCAGGAGAGGCTGCCTTTTATGCTCCAAAAATGGATCTCATAGCTACGGATGCGCTTGGTAGAGAATGGCAACTTTCTACAGTACAAATAGACTTTGTTATGCCAGAGCGATTCGGCCTAGAATACACCGATAAAGATGGTAGCAAAAAGCATCCTGTGATGCTCCATAGAGCGATAATCGGATCTCCAGAGAGATTTATAATGATTCTTCTAGAAAGCACTTCTGGCAATCTACCTCTCTGGCTTTCCCCTACTCAATTATCTATTATCCCAGTGAATATAGAAGCTCACGGTGAATATGCAAAAAATGTTTTTGAAAAATTAAAAGAGAAAAATATAAGATGTGAGCTCGAAGATGGAAAAGATGGGCTTGGCAAAAAAGTAAGATATGCGAAAGATATGAAGTATCCGTACTGGATTGTCATTGGAAATAAAGAAGTAGAAGAAAATAAAGTCACCCTCGAATCACGCTCTGGAGAGAAATTTAATTTGAGTTTAGAAGAATTGATTGATAAGTTCGAAATAGAAATTAAAGAGAAGAAGTAAAAAGTCGGCCCTTCGACAAGCTCAGGGACCATTTTTAATTCAATTATTTTATAAATATTAATTTTCTAATATATTATATTTTTTATGAGATTTTATTTTTAGACCAGATTTAATTGCTTCTTCTACTGTATGTTGTGTACCAGTGCTTTCATTTACATGAAAAGCACAGACTTCATCTGAATATTTAACTTCTTCTGCGTCTCTTGCAAAGTATTCGTCTTTTGAAATAGATTTAAAATTCATTTCTAAAATAGATGCTGGATTATTTTTTTCTATTAATCTTAAAATATCTTCATGTCTTTTGCATTGTTCTTCTGTAATCTTTCCACTCTCTACAGCTTTTTCAAAATGATCTAAAAAAATATCTAATTTCGTTGGTAAAATAATCCTTAATTTTTTACAATCATTATCCAATTTAAAATATTCTTCCATAGCAAACATATCAACTCCAAGAGCTCCACCAGTCAAAATGCCATCACCATTTTTTACAACATCTTGCACAGCTTCTCTTACATCATTTTCAACTTCTTCATTTGTAAGCTTCCATGTTCCTGTGAATAAAATCCATTTCATAAAATTTTATTTTAATAATCAATATCTGCCTCCTTCGCGTATGTTTGGATAAAGGATTTGCGAGGTCCTACTTCGCTTCCCATGAGCATATCAAATACCCTATCTGCTTCCTCTGCATCTTTGGCTGAGACTTGCTTTAATATTCTATTCTTTGGATCCATTGTGGTCTCCCATAGCTCCTCTGGATTCATCTCTCCGAGACCTTTGTATCTCTGGATTCTAATCTTTGATTTCTTAGCTGGAGTCTCTTCTTCTTTCTTACCTTTTTTACCTTTCATTTCATTTGTATCTACAAATCCCGCATCTTTTAGATCATCACTTAATTCTCCATTTTCATTTGCTTCTACTTCTTCTTCACTTTCTATAACATCTTCGAGATCAACATCGCCAATTAATTTAAATTTTTCTTCATCGCTATAAGCATAGTTCACCTTTTTTCCTTCTGAGATTTTATAGAGTGGTGGCTGAGCAATATAAATAAATCCACTATCTATCACTTCTTTATAATATCTAAAGAAAAATGTTAAAAGTAGTGTCCTAATATGCTCTCCGTCCACATCGGCATCTGTCGCTATTATCACTTTATGATATCTCATTTTCTTTATATCAAAGGTGTCCCCAATCGCTGCACCCATAGCTAGTACGAGATTTTTCACTTGCTCGCTCCCTAGCATCTTATCAAGTCTTGCGCGCTCTACATTTAAAATTTTCCCTCTGAGAGGAAGTATAGCTTGAGTCTTTCTATCACGACCCATCTTTGCAGATCCTCCAGCAGAGTCTCCCTCTACAATAAACAATTCTGAATCTTCAGCATTATTGCTCTGGCAATCTGCAAGCTTTCCAGGAAGAGTCATGCCTTCGAGCGCCCCCTTTCGAAGCACAGAGTCTTTTGCGGCTTTTGCTGCTTTTCTTGCACGCAACGCTAATAAACCTTTTCCTATTATTTCTCTTGCGTCATCTGGATGCTCTTCCAAAAAGTCATTGAAAGCCTCTGTAAATACACTGGAGACAGCAGATTGAGCCTCCATACTTCCTAGCTTGGCTTTGGTCTGACCTTCAAATTGTATTTCTCGAAGTTTGACAGAGACGACAGCAGTGAGACCTTCGAGAACATCATCCCCTGTAAGATTTTCATCTTTTTCTTTCAAGATATTATTTTTTCTTGCGTAAGAATTGATAAGACGAGTAAGGGTGGTCTTGAATCCAGACACATGTGTTCCTCCTTCTATATTAGGAATATTGTTAGCAAAAGCTACTATCTTTGTAGAAAGGTCATCTACATATTGTAGAGCTATCTCTACTCCGACACCCTCTTTCTGATCGTCTATCTTTTTTTCAGTATAAAAAATATTTTTATGTATAACTTTAGAATTCAAATTGTAGTGAGATACTAGGCTCTTTAGTCCTCCTTCAAAAAAGAAAGTGAAAGATTTGTATCCAGATAAAATATCTGTACTCATATCTGTGAGATATGTTTCTCCGTCAAAATTTTTAAGAAATTTTATAGAATCTTTCTCGTTATTAAATTCTTCATATTTTTCTCTTAGATCAAGAATGTTTATTTCAAGACCTTTTACTAAATAGGCTTGCTGTCTTAAGTGTGAGACTACTCTAGCCCATTCAAATGTAGTACCTTCTTTAAAGATTTCTACATCTGGCTTAAAGGTGGTAATAGTACCGTTAAATTTAGTCTTTCCAATTTCTTTTACTTTAGCTTTTGCAATACCTTTTGAATATTCTTGTACAAAGATTTTACCTTCTCTATGAACCTCTACTTTTGTATAAATAGAAAGAGCGTTGACTACAGAAGCGCCTACTCCATGAAGTCCTCCTGAGACATTGTATCCTTCTCCACTAAATTTTCCTCCCGCGTGAAGAGTGGTCATGATAGTCTCGAGAGCAGAGACTTTTGTCTTTGGATGAATACCAGTAGGAATACCACGACCATCATCTATTATGCGCACATGGTCATCAGGAAGAAGAGCTACCTCTATTCTTGTGGCAAAGCCATTCATAGCTTCATCACGAGAGTTGTCGAATATCTCAGAGATCAAATGATGAAGTCCGTCAGGACCAGTCGATCCAATATACATTCCAGGACGCTTTCTGACCGGCTCTAGACCTTCTAGGACTTGTATAGACTCTGCTCCATATGATGATTTTTTCTTTTCTTCTTTTGCCATAATAAATAAAGTAAAATGCTCTTTAGATAAAGCTATTTTATACTTGTATTATATCACTTTTTAAGTAAAAATGAAAGTGAAATGTGTTCAAAAACACCTTACTTTACTTGACAAAAATAAATTTATAGTCTATTATGTGGCTGGTCTAAATATAATTAAATAATTCAAAATATTTAAAAATGGCAAAAGGTATAAAAGCCCTTCACCTTATTTCCGAAGATAAAAAGCTCACCTCACTCTTTAGTGAAGAACAGTTAAAAATAATGGAAAAAAGAGGGATTACACAGGAAGCCTTTTACAATTTCAAGCGATCTGAAGTTGAAATTGAAAAATGCTCCCTCTGTAAAAATTGGCAAAATGTGCGGACATTATTTCATATGTACAATATAGAAACTTGTATCCCCTGCAAATTTGAAGCAGGACTAAAATAAAAGTTTCCATAAAACAACATGCAAGCTAAGTGCTTGCTTTTTTATTAAATTTTTATCTTATTTCAAAGCCTTTCGCTTTCAAAGCGCTATATACTTTCTCAGCTTCTAGATTCACCTCTTCATCAGTCAGAGTCCTCTCTTTATCTTGATAAATGAGTCTAAATGCAAAAGACTTCTTTTTGGCTCCTTCAATTTCTTTTTCGAATTTATCAAATAAATTGATAGAGATACATAATGATGTAATATTTTCTTTTATTATATTTTCCACATCTTCCTCGCTCACATTTTCATTTGCCCAGCAAGCTATATCACGCACAATAAATGGCATAAGAGAAAATGATTTATACTTCACATCTTTACTTACTGTTCCTTCTTCTAGCTCTACATATTCACCGACTTCTAAATCTTGTATAAGTTCATCAAAATTTATTTCAAAACAATTTTCTTTTTGTCTTTCATTTTTTGAATCTATAAATTTAATATCAGAAATATTTAAAGAAGATTTTATCTCCTCCAAAATCGTGTCTCTCAATTCTATATAATTTTTGTTTTTCTTTCCATCGTCTATCGCTATAGCTAGGCTCCTCCATTCTTTTTCTTCCCCTTCACTGTCTACAGAAAAACAATTTCCGAATTCGAATATCTTTATTTCATCGACATTTAAAAGTGGCATATTAAAAATATTTTTTTGCACTGCTTCTTCTACTCCGATAGAGAGATTGCTTCTTAAAAAGTTTTTATCTTGGGCTACTGATTTTAATATTTCTATATCCCCTTTATTCCTGAGTGAATAAGTCATGACTTCACTAAATCCATCTTTAAACAAAATGTTTTTTATTTTGTTTTCAAAGTAGAGTCTTTTATTTGGAAGTCCTGTCTTTTTATGGATTGTGGGCAATACGCTTTTAATATTATTAAGGCCGTACGCTCTACCTATTTCTTCAATCAAATCCTCTTTGATTCTTAGATCCATTCTTTCTTCTGGAATCGTGACCACGAATCTCTCTTCCTCTAGACTCTCTAAAACTCTACCGTAGCCTGTTATTTTACCTTTGGAGAAAAACTTTTCTAAAGTTTCTACATCTGTACCATTTTCCAAATGTCTAGATGAGTGTAATATTTTTCCATCTCCAACATATATAGCAACATGATCTACTCCGGCTTCAACTTTAGTACCTTTTTGATATTCTACGCTTTCTGTATAGACTTTTCCATTTTCAGAATTTCTAAAGACAAGATCCCCGAATTTTAGATTGTCTTTATTTATATTTTCGTCTTTTGTAAAAAGATATTTATCTATCGATATAGAAGGCATATAGACTCCTTCATATAAATAAGAGATTAAAGATGAACAAGAAAAAGCTTCTGGAGCGTCTTCTCTCATGGTACTTGGATTTTTATATGGCTTTCCGACCACTTGCTTTGTCAAATTTTCGATATTCTCTTTTGTAGAAAGGTATTTATGTTCGAATCTAAATCTATTAAAAATATTTTTCACTTCTTCTACTTTCAAATCTATTCCTAATACTTTGTTTATCTCAGTAAGAGATACTGAGACTTTGTATTTCCAACTATTCATTTTTTCTTTTGGCCAATTGTCTACTATCTCGACTATCTCAAAGTTATCACTACTTGCATATTCTTTAAGTAGCTTGAGGGTCTCTATCATGCCAATTTCTACAAGTTGATCTGCTATACCATTTTCAAACCTTTTACTTGCATCTGTCTTGAGATTATATTTTTGAGAAGTTTTACGAATAAGAGTAAGATTAAAATTTGCAGATTCTACTATTATAGAATTAGTATTTCCTGTGATACCAGAATATTTTCCTCCCTTTATACCAGCAAGAGCGAGTACATTTTTTGCATCTGCTATTACTAAAGTATTTTCATTAAGCTTTAACTCTTTCTCATCAAGTGTTGTCATCGCTTCTCCTTCTTTTGCAAACCTCGCTTCAAGAAATTCTGAAACAAGATCCGCATCATATGCGTGCATTGGCTTATTAAAAGCAAACTGCACATAGTTGGTAATATCTACAATATTATTAATACTTTTCTGACCAATACTTTCAAGTCTGTACTTTATAAATTCTGGAGAATCTTTTACTGTTACACCATTTACCTTTGCACCCATAAATCTAGTACAAGCTTTTGGGTCAGAGATTTTTATAAAGTTATTTAAAGATGAAAAAGTTTTTTCTTGAGTTTCGCGAAGCGGGGTTCCGAAAGAAAAAATATTTTCATCTTTTCTATCTTTAATCTTTAAATCAAATATTGCCGCTACTTCTCGAGCCATATAATAATGTGATAGTGCATCATGAGCTCTGTTAGGTAATACATTTAAATCATAAATAAAATCTTTTCCGTTGTCTATCTTATTTTCAATTTCAAAATATTCTTCCACCTCAAAAGCGTTTGTAGAAATACCTTTTACAAA
>JBDKGJ010000008.1:0-2548 GCA_039798205.1 Candidatus Parcubacteria bacterium
ACATTGGACCGAAGGAGAGTTAGAGAGCATACTTTTAGAAAACAAGTTTAAAATAATAAACAAAAGAATATTTTCTGATCCTTTTAATAAAACATGGATGGGATTTATCGCTCAAAAAATATAATCAAATAAAAATTGACACCTAATATTAAAGATGATAATATAGAATAAGTTAAAATAAAAACATTTCATCAAAAAACAAAAAGGAGTCAAAAATGGACCAAAGAGAAAAGATTTTAAAAAACATAAAATCTCTGTCAAAAAAAGAAAAAGAGGCACGGCTACAAGTCGCCATCAAGAATGGATGGATTTTTGAAAGTTTGTTGTTATCAAAATACTGTGAAGTATATTTACACAAAAAAGATTGTGAGAAAATGGAAAACAAAAACTTCCAAAAAGGATTTGAAGCTGGACGCACAAAAGAAAGATATGTATCTGGGAGCTTAGATTAAAACTGCCAGTACATATTTTGAGAATCAAAAAAGGGTTAATTGCCCTTTTTTTAAATGTTGCAAAAATATATAGATTTGATATAATGTATTCATCATGAATTGGCTATTAATCACAATCGCAGTCATCTCTATTCTACTTATAATTCTCATCCTTCTCCAAAAGACAAATACTGATGGAGCTGGACTTGGAGGCGGAGATTCTCTAGGAATAAACAATAGAAAAAGAGGTATGGAGAAGTCTATATTCAAAGCGACTATATTTATTGCTTTGCTTTTTGTGGTGTTTAACTTTATCGCTTTATTCATAAAATAATTTAAAAGATTGGCTTTTTATTATTCCTTTTAGGAGAAAAATCTAATCTAGTGGAGTGTTTTTACTTTTAAAATAAAAAAATGGAAGAAGAGGTACCAAAAAACAAAAAACGGGTGATGAGGAAAAAAATAAATTCTGAGATAGCTCAGACTATTAATTCTGATTCCTATAATGATACTGGATTAAAAAACGCAGAAAAAAGTGTAGCTGAGATGGATTATAGAGAAGAAGAAACAAAATCTATTAAAAAAAGACTTAGTCTAATATTTTATTCTTATTTTTTGACTTATAAATCTTTGTCTACAGAAAAAATATTCTTTTTTTGGGTGAGCTTTATACTCGGAGTAGTATTTATTGTAGTCGGATTAAATAAATTAAGTAGTAGATATCTTGTAGAAATACCTACTTTTGGTGGAACATTAAAAGAGGGCGTTGTGGGAGTATCGAGATACGTTAATCCTGTTCTCGCCTCTTCTGATACAGACAAAGATCTATCTAGATTAGTATATTCAGGATTGGTTAAAAAAGATACTGGTGGAGAACTAGTAAATGATTTGGCAAATAACATAGAAGAAAGTGAAGACAATCTGACCTTCACTGTCACTATAAAAGAAAATGCAAAATTCCACGATGGAGAAAAGGTAAGATCTGAAGATGTGATATTCACCCTTTCTAAAATACAAGACAAAAATATAAATAGTCCTTTAGCGATAGATTTTGAAGGAGTAGAAGCAGAATCTCTTGATGAGAATACCGTTGTCTTTCACCTTAAAAGGCCATATATACATTTCAGAGAATCTCTGACCTTTGGCATTTTACCAAAGCATCTCTGGAACAATGTTTCTCAAGAAGAATTTTCTCTGTCAGATAAAAATATAAACCCTATTGGATCCGGACCATATGAAGTCAGGAGAGTAGTAAAAGATGGAAGTCTAGCCAAGAGATACGAGCTGGTCTCATATAAAAAATATGTAAATGGAAGACCATATATAGACAATGTAGAAATCTCTGTATATCAAAATGAGAAAGATCTTTTTAGTGCTTTTAAAAAGGGAGACATAGACTCTACAGCCTATCTTAATCCAAACAGTCTCGAAAAGCTAGGTACAGAAAAAGAAAATATCTTAGTAAGTGAATTGCCAAATCTATTTTCTCTCTCATTTAATCCTATAAAAAATAAAGACCTCTCAAACTCTTTTATACGTTCGTCTTTAGAAATGGCAATAAATAAAGATGAACTTATAAGTAAAATATTTTTTGGATATTCCAAAAAGGTAAATTTTGGAAATGAAGTAAAAACATTAGAAAATACAAATCTAACAAAAGAAGATTTGAAAAATGAATTGACTTTGACCCCAGAATCTACGGTATCAAAAATAGAGATAGCAAAAGCCTTGCTAGAAAAGACTATTAAAGACCAAAAGCTTTCTGGTCTTGAAGATTTTACAATAAATATAACAACAGCGGACGTTGAAGAGCTAAAGATTGTGGCGGAGCAAGTAGCAAATTATTGGAGAGGCCTCGGAATAAATGTAAATATTAATATATATAGCATCAGCGATATTGCTGATATAATAAAAAATAGAAATTTTGAAGTACTACTTTTCGGCTCTATAATAGAGCACGATACAGATCTATATGCCTATTGGCATTCTAGCCAGAGGAGTTATCCGGGACTAAATATTACAAACTATTCAAGTAAAAACATGGATAAAAATCTAGAAATACTGAAAACTAGTCTAGATAAAGAAGAAAGATTTAATGCTACAGAAAACATAAATAA
>JBDKGJ010000009.1:0-5817 GCA_039798205.1 Candidatus Parcubacteria bacterium
ATGCTAGATATTTCAAAAATAAAATACATAGACATTCATTCACATTTACATTTTCCTGATTTTGATAATGATAGAGAGGAAGTGATAGGGAGAATGCGAGAAAATGGAGTGGCTACTATAGTGATCGGTACTGATATAAAAGAAAGTCAAAAATCGAAAGATCTATCAATAGCGAATGAAAATATTTTTTATTCTGTTGGTCTGCATCCTCATGAAGACGAAGACATTACTGATTTTGCTTTTAAAAACCAAGAAAGATATTTTGAAGAATTGAAAGAATTAGCACAAAACGAAAGATGTCTTTGTGTGGGAGAATGTGGTTTAGATTATTTTTATATTTCTAAAGAGTCAAATGGGGAAGATTTGGAAAAGAAGAAAGAAAGACAAAAAATACTTTTTAGGCGTCATATTGAGCTAGCCAAAGATTTAAACATACCTCTCATGCTACATGTGAGACCAAGTGAGATAGATGGTAATAGGGAGGATGCTTATCTTGAGGCGATAGAGGTACTTAAAGAATATGATATAGAGAATTTAAAAGTTAATTTTCATTTTTTTGTCTCTACTAAAAATGTTTTAGCCAAGATTTTGGAGAACGAAAATTTTACAGTTTCCATTCCAGCTGTATGTACCTTTACGAATGAATATAATGAAATGATAAAGGCTATACCTCTTGAAAGACTACATATAGAAACAGACAGCCCGTATGTTGTGCCAAAAGCAAGAAGAAAAGAAGCAAAGAGAAATGAGCCAAATTTTGTAATAGATGTTTTTGAAAAAATCTGTGAGATAAAAGAGATATTAGACAAAGAAGAATTTAGGAATATCTTGAAAGATAATTTTAAGAGGATGTTTTTGGGCTAAAAAAGCTAGATTTTTAGATTTGAAAAAATATGATATTTGTGTTAATATGTGTCCATTATTAGAGTTATTTAAAATAAAAATATGCAAAATGAAAATGAATCCATGATGGATGACAATCAAATCTATGAGATCTCTTATATATTTGATGGTCGTTTAGATGCGGACAAGGCTTCGGCAAAAGCTGAAAGCCTCAAAAAGGACATCGCTTCTTTAGAAGGAAGCTTCATTTCAGAAGAAACTCCATACTTAAGGGAGCTCTCTTATGAGATGACAAGGGTGGTCAACAATGTAAATGTCAGATTTTCTGAAGGATACTTTGGATGGATCAAGTCTCTACTCCCAGCTTCTAAAATAGAAGAATTAAACAAGAAATTAAAATTGGATGAAGAAGTCGTCAGATTTTTGATCTTGAAAGCAGAAAAGGGGAATGATGTATTTACAAAAGATAAGCCAATAGTAAAATCAGATCCTACGATAGCTTCTTTTGTTAGAGAAGAGATCTCTGGAGTAGATGTAAACATAGATACAACTACAGAGACGATGATAGATCCAGTTGAGGGTAGTGAAGTTTTAGCGGGAGAAGTAAGTGAAACTATTCCTGAAGAAAAAGAAAATTTATAAAAATTTATCAGACAAATTGTGATATAATTTCACTATATTAAAGCTGTTTTCTAAATTAAATAAATAAAAAATATGTATTTAAATAAAGTAATGTTATACGGCAATTTGACAAGCGATCCAGATTTGAGATCCATGCCAAATGGCAATAAAGTAGTATCTTTTGGTCTAGCTACCAATAGATCATACAAAGATGCAACAGGTGCGAGAAAAGAAGTAGCAGAATTTCACAATATTGTAGCTTATGGGAAGCTCGCTGAGATCTTTGTACAATGGCTCAAAAAAGGTAGACCAGTATATGTAGAAGGAAGAATCCAAAGCAGAAGCTGGGAAGACCAAAATGGTGGTGGCAAAAAATATAGAACAGAGATTGTGGTAGACAATTTTCAATTTGGGGCAGGAGGGAAGCCTGGAGAATCATCAGAGTCAACACCTTCTACTGAGTCACCAAAAGGAGCAGGCTTGGAAGAGCTCGATACCATAGATTATGGTGATAGCGAGATAAATCCAGATGATATTCCTTTCTAGATCGCAAAAAGTTCGGAATTATTAAAAATTATGAAAAACAAAAGACAAGATTATTTCAAAGAAAACAATATAAAGGTTGATTATAAAAACATCGATCTTTTAGTAAAGTTTATCAATCCACACGGTAGAATTTTAGGAAGAAGAAAAACTTCTCTTTCAGCTAAAAATCAAAGAGCTCTCGCAACATCTATTAAGAGAGCAAGATTTATGGGACTTCTACCATATGTCGCTAGATAAATCTAGCAAAAATAAATACTGCAATTTTTTGCAGTATTTATTTTTTATTAAATTATTTAAATAAAAATATGCATCCCAAAAAAGAAAAGACATTTGTGATACTAAAGCCAGACTCCGTTCAGAGAGGTCTCATAGGTGATATTATAAAAAGGTTTGAAAAAATAGGATTAAAAATAGTAGCTATGAAGATGGCAGTTGCCACCGAAGAACAGTGTCTTAAACATTACAATAAAGATGATGTATGGTACAAGAGAATCGGAACAAAAATAATCGAAAATAGGACTGCTCAAGGTCAAGTAGTAGACAAAGATGCTATTGCATACGGAAAAGATGTTATAGGTAGAGTAATAGAATATATTACATGTTCGCCTATAGTATTAATAGCTCTAGAAGGTAATAACGCACAAGCTCTAGTAAAGAGACTGGTAGGGGTTACAGAGCCTGCTACAGCAGATACTGGTACTATAAGAGGTGACTACGCTATAGATTCGTATTATATGGCTGACACTGACGGAAGTAGAGCTATTAGGAATTTGGTCCACTGTACAGATCCGGCAGACGGAGAAGATGCGGCAGAAAGAGAAATAGGTGTTTGGTTTAGAGAAGAAGAAATCATAAAGTGGAAATCTATTAACGAAAAAATGCTTTATGATGTTGATTTAGACGGGCATTTAGAGTAGATTCAAATAAATTTCACTTTGCGTCAAACTTGCAAAAAATTTGTCCTGAGATAATATATAGATAGGATACTTAATTAAAATTTATCTTTGTAAGTATCTTTTGGGTGATGAGATATTGTAGATATTCCCGTGGGATTATCCGTTCTCTACCCACTTTAATAATTTTATTAAAGGTAGATACACATTAAGTGTCCTCGTAAAAACTTCACTCTCTTTGTGAAGTTTTTACTTTTTATAATACAAATAGTGTTATAATCTTTATATAATTATGGCGAAAATAAAAATACATTTTGCGGGCGGAGCAAACACTCCTACAGGCTCAAATTTTTTGCTTGAAGTTGGAAAGAAAAAGTTTTTAGTTGACTGTGGTCTTTATCAAGGAGAAAAGCTAGCCGAAGACGAAAATAGAGAAAATTTTAGCTACAATCCAAAAGATATAGACTTTTTATTTATAACCCATGGCCATCTTGATCATGTAGGTAGAATACCAAAATTAGTAAGAGAAGGATTTGCTGGTACCATATATTCTACAGAAGCCACACATGACATAGCAGATTATGTAATGAAAGACTCTATAGGCATACTCGCAAAAGAAGCAGCCAGAGAAGGATTTCCTCCGCTTTATGAAGTAGAAGATATAGATAAGGCACTTTCTCTTTGGAAAACAAGAAAATATCATGAAGTATTGAGCGTAGATTCCGAAGATTCATCCATCGGAGAAATAAAAGTAATTCTTTATGATTCAGGACACATACTAGGTAGCAGTATGATAGTTTTTGAAGTTAAAGGGAAGAGATTAATGTTCACGGGTGACCTAGGCAATTCTCCTTCTCCACTTTTAAAAGACACAGAGATCTTGAAAGACATAGATTATCTAGTAATGGAAAGTGTATATGGAGATAGAAATCATGAAGATGTGAATGACAG
Organism: Candidatus Parcubacteria bacterium; assembly: GCA_039798205.1. Classification (GTDB taxonomy): domain Bacteria; phylum Patescibacteriota; class Minisyncoccia; order Phycocordibacterales; family UBA5272; genus UBA5272. The sequence continues at coordinate 3,855 of JBDKGJ010000009.1, forward strand.
AGTGAAAATCCTTAAAGATACAATCAAAAAAACTATTGCTCAGAAAGCAGTCCTCATGATACCAGCTTTCTCTATTGAGAGGACACAAGAATTAATTTTTATTTTTAATCAGATGGTAGAACACAAAGAGATACCTCTTATACCTGTATATCTGGACTCTCCATTAGGTATTAATATCACTAAAGTTTACAAGAAACATGAAAAAGATTTTAATGAAAACATAGAGTCTCTAATAAAAAAGGGGGAGGATATATTTGCATTTGCTGGACTCACTATGACAAAGACAGGCGAAGAGTCAAAAGAAATAAATAATTCGCCAAATCCAAAAATAATAATAGCTGGATCTGGTATGAGTAATGGAGGCAGAATAGTTCATCATGAGGCCAGATATCTTCCAGATAGTAAGAATATTCTTCTACTGGTAGGATTTCAAGCAGCAGGTACACTCGGAAGAAAATTACAAGATGGCATGAAAAACATTTCTATATTTGGCCAAAAGATAAAGGTTAATGCGGAGCTTGTTAATATTTCTGGCTTTTCGGCGCACAAAGATTCTGATGGACTGATAGCATTTGTAAATGCTATGAGAGGAAGGCTCAAGAAAGTGTTTGTCGTACTCGGAGAGCCAAAATCTCAAAGATATCTCGCCCAAAAATTGATAGATTTTTATGACTTGCCAGTCGAGGTTCCAGATATCGACGAGGTAGTCTCTTTAGAAGTGTAGTTTTATTTTTTATTATCATGTTATAATTTTAGTAAATTAATTCTTAAAATTATGGATTATCAAAAGAAAATAGTAATATCCGTTTCTGGAGCTGCAGAAGTATCACACTGTGGTCCTGAGACTTTGAATATTGCAAAAGAATTAGGCAGAGAGATAGCGAGACAGGGGTGTGTACTTTCTACGGGAGCTACTAGTGGATTTCCTCATGCATCAGCCGAGGGGTACAAAGAGGCCAAGGGTATTTTTTCTTTAGGTCTTTCTCCTGCAGCCGACTCAAAGGAGCATACAGATTTGTATCTTTTGCCTCTAGATTCTTGCGATGTGATAATTTATACAGGATTCGGATTTCCTGTAAGAGATATAATGCTCACAAAGAGCTCGGATGCGATGGTTATTGGTTGCGGTAGGATTGGGACTATTCACGAGTTTACAGTGGCTTTTGAGTCTAATATGCCAGTTGGTATTCTAGAAGGATCTTGGACGACAGATGAAGTGATAAGGGATATTATAAGAAATAGTAACCGTACAAATCCTAATGTCATTTTTGATTCAAATCCAAAAAGATTAGTCGAAAAACTCATAAAAATGGCTGAAGAAAGTAAATTTAGAAAAGAAATGGGAGATATGGATATGGTAGAAGAATTAAAAGCGAAAGTGTAAGTGAACATAAAAAAGCAATTTGTAAAATTGTTTTTTTATTAACCTTTTGAGATAATATATTTATATAAATAATCAAACAAAATATGTCACAAGAAAAAATATATTCGAATGAAGATTCAGGTTTTAATAAAAAGACAACTGAGCAAACAATGACGCTAGAGAGATTAGATACTTTATCAAATAAATTTGATATTAATCCTAAAGAAGAGGCTTTAGATGAGAATTCTGAAAAATATTTAGATGTAAAATCAAAAATTGAAACAGGGGGAAGGGACGAAATAAATAATAAAGAGGATAAAGAATTTGTATTAAAAGTATATAAAAATGAGTTAGAAAAACTAAAACTTGGAAAGAGCGAAGTGGTTGATAATTATACTAGATACTATGCTTCTAGATTAAAAAGAGTAGATGGAATGTTAAGTTCAGAGAATGCGGACATGGTTTATTTATCGGATTTAAAGAAAGGTTTGGAGTTAGATTTTAATAGTTTTAAAAATAGACTAGATAAATCTGAAATTGAGCAAGTTGATAGTTTATTTAAATCAATATATTCATCATTAACTATACAAGATGTAGATG
>JBDKGJ010000010.1:0-2842 GCA_039798205.1 Candidatus Parcubacteria bacterium
ATGAAAACAATAATTCTAAAAAGAATACTTATACTAATCATCCCTGTATTTCTATTCATAGGAGGCTATCAGGTAAAAGCTGACACATTCACATGGATGGATTTTAATACTTGGAGTGCGGGCGGTTCTGGTTTTGATACTTGTAACAACTGTCATTTTTCCTTTACATTTCAAACAGATAAATACACATACGCTCCTGGAGAGACTGTGAATATAATTGAGACCCAAACAGACCCAGTAGGTGACATATCTATTATATCTGGGGCACAAAAATTATTAGTAGCAGGAAATGGATATGATTTTTCTAATCCGTGGAATTTCTCAGAAGATACTATATTAACTGATAATAATTGGATAGGCTCTAGCCCAACTATATACACCAATCCTATTGGACCGGTAGTATCTTTTGATTCTGGCTATTCTTACAATCCTTATGGATGGTACGTAGTTAACTATAATGGAGTATATGACCCAGATGATGCGAATGAAGTGCTTTTCCCATTTACAACTTTTCAAGTTGCAGAGTCAGCACCGACCAACAACAACCCTCAGGTGAACGTTAGATAAAAATCTATAAATCAATTTCTAAAAATACTGGGCAATGATCAGAACCGTACTGATCGCCCAGTATTTTTATTTGCTTAACTTTCGTTACTAATGACTTAGAAATAAAAAAATAATCAATCCTCCAGCCAACATTTCTTTCTCTAGCTTTCGTTATCGCAGCCCACCAAGTATATTCTACTTTGTCAGGATTTTCTTCACGCCAAATATCTACAAAATATTTTTTAAATTCTCTAATATGATCTCTCTCTATATCTTTAAAGCCAATATGATCTCTGTTTTGTTTTGGATGAGCGAGGTCTATCTCTTCAACAGCAGTATTTATATCACCACAGAATATAACTGGCTTTTTCTTTTCAAGTTTTTTAGCAAGCTCTAAAAATCTTTTGTAATATTCTAATTTATATTGAAAATGTTCTTCACTCTTACCTCCATTTGGAAAGTAGCAATTAATTAAATAAAAGTTTTCATATTCTGAGACTAGAGTCCTACCTTCATTATCAAGAAAGTCTTGTTCTTTATATCCCATTGTTCCAAAAATATTTTTAGGGTGAATTTTCGTATATATAGCTACTCCACTATATCCTTTTCGGTTTTTTGCTGATTCAAAAAATGAATAATATCCGGCTTTATCTCTCGTCTCATCTTTCAGTTGCTCTATTTCACTCTTTGTCTCTTGCAGACAGATAGTGTCGGGAGAATATTTTTTAATAAGGCTGTCTAGCTCTCCCTTTTTTTCTACAGCTCTTAAGCCATTCACATTCCAAGTTATTATTTTCATATTTTTATTTTCTTTTAGAGTGATATTTAGCAAACTGATCTTTTAAGAATTTATTCGTGACATTGGTATAGATCTGAGTCGTCGAGATAGAAGCGTGTCCGAGCATCATCTGAACAGTACGAAGATCAGCACCATTACGCAAGAGATCTGTGGCGAAAGCGTGACGAAGTACATGGGGCGTACACTTTTTTGAAATACCCACAAACTCTGCGTACTTTTTTAGTATTCTCTCTATACTACGAGAAGTGAGTCTCAAGTCTTTACCAGATTTTGTTCTACCTCTGGCTGTGAAAGATAAATCTATAAACATAGCTTCGTCAACATCGACTCTTGCTTTCAGATACTCTTTAATCGAGTCTTTGGCAAAATCCGAAATAAAAACAACTCTTATCTTTCCGCCTTTTCCTCTCACTGATATCTCTCCGGTTCCTAAATCTTCATCTCTGTCTAGAGAACACAGCTCTGAGACACGGAGGCCTGTCGAGAAAAATACTTCCAATATAGATTTGTCTCGAAGAGAAGATAAATATAAGATATTACCTGCTTCACTTTTATTTTTGACCTTACTCTTTTCACTTTGTAATTCTTTTTGTTTTAATTTATACAATTCTTCTGGCGCTGCTAGCAGACTATCTAGATCTTTTTCTGAGATGAGGTCTAGCTCTTTCTGAGAAGTTTTTGCTAATTCTATTTTCTCTGGATCAAATAATGGCTCTCCCTTTTTTCTACAATATTTAAAAAATGCTCTTAGTGCTATCAAGTGGTAATTCTGAGTCTTCTTGTCTAAAGTCTCAGAAAGTTTATTTTTGGAAGAGCTATTTGCTTTTGAGGGTAGGCGATTGAGATAAAGTCTGTATTCACGCATTATCCTATCATCTATAGAAGTAGCTTTGCTTTCTTTTAAAAAATTAATGAATCTATTGATATAGTGATCATAATTTCTGACTGTTAAAAGGCTTCTTCCTTTTTCGATTTCTACGTATTCAAGAAAATCCATCTTTAGATTTCCTATATCTTTTAGAGAAATATTGTGCGACATACCCTTATTTTATCATGAATTATTAAGCTTAATTTACATATTGACAAAGATATACTGATATGCTATACTATGTATATTGTTCATTCAACCCTATAAAAATGAGAAATTTATTAAGAAAGATTTATCTGCTTTTCAAAGTAAATAAATCTTTAGATGACTTTGTATGGCTTTATAACCATACAAAATTAAAAAGTTTTAAAAAATATTTTTACAAGAAAGCCTTCTCTAAATATGGAGAAGAGGCGAAAGGTAGTTGCTCTAAAGAGGTGGCCCGAGAAAACAAGCTCCTTTTTATAAGAAAAATAAAAAGCATTGTAGAATTAAGCCACAATCAGATAGCAGCAGACTGGTGGGGGATTAGAGAAAGGCTACTTTCGTAAAAATATTAAAGAAGACGGTGATCCCGTCTTTTTCTTTTTTTCTTTTTTAGACTTGCATTCTCTCAGAAAGTATGATAT
>JBDKGJ010000011.1:0-3628 GCA_039798205.1 Candidatus Parcubacteria bacterium
GTAAAGGGATGAACTTTTCTTAAATCTATGCTACTATTTTTATATAACTTGAAAGAAAAGTATTCAATTTATTTGGATTAAAACTTTTAATATATGCAAGAAGAAAACTACACAAAAAATGAAGAGGATCTAGAGGCTGAGAAAAATCTAGCAAAAAATATTTCCTTTATTCATCTTCGCGCGCACTCTCACTACTCCCTACTCAAAGCTCTGCCAAAAATAAAAGACTTAGTAAAAAAAGCCAAAGACTTTGGTATGGAGACTCTTGCCCTTACTGATTACAATAATATGTATGGCGCTATCGAATTCTATAAAGCCTGCAGAGACAAAGATATAAAGCCTATCATCGGAGCAGAAATAGACTATAGAAATAGTAGTAATTCAAAAAAGAAGTATAAATTAATATTCTTAGCAAAAAATAAAGCTGGCTACAAATCCCTAATGAAGCTAGTGTCTATAGCTAATCTAAAAGACGGAAGAGATCCACATGTAGATTTTGCTACTTTAAAAGAAAATTGCGACAAAGATTCTGGCCTTATATTGCTATCTGGTGGGGCTGATGGAGAAATAGGAGACATACTTGCAAAAGGAAATTTTGAAAAGGGAGAAAAGTATTTAAAGAGTTTTGAAGATATATTTGGAGAAAATAGCTTTTTTCTAGAGATAATCCCTCAAAATAATTTTGATTACGCAAAAGAAATAAAAGAAAACACTATCAAATTCGCAAAAGAATTTTTAGGAAGAGGAGATCTCCTGATAGCTACTCAGAACCCTCACTATTTGACGGAGTCTGACCGAGGAGCACACAAAGTGCTTTTTAACATACACGGCGAATTGGAAGATAATGAGCTATATCAAAATAAGTTTGCAAAAGCAGATTATTCCTTTATTTCTAGTGAAAGAGCAGAGGAGCTGTTTAAAGATATAAAAGAAAAATACGAAATAGATCTAATAGAAAATACTTTTAAACTAGGAGAAAAATTAAACTGTGAGCTGGAGCTAGGAAAATGGCATTTTCCAAATATCGCAAAAGACTATGAGCAAGAATTAAAAGAAGGAGAGACACTCGATCATATATTAAAAAATATAGCAGAAGAAGGGTTGGAAAAAAGAAAAATAGTAGAAGAAAGGAAAAAGGAAGTACTAGAAAGACTTTATTATGAACTAGAAATCATAAAAAATAAAGGATACGCTCCTTACTTTCTCGTAGTGTATGACCTCCTCAGATATGCATCATTAAATGGAATACTTACAAATATTAGAGGCTCCGTCGCAGGAAGTATGACAACATATCTTCTCCAGATTACAAAATGTGATCCATTAATCTATCAGATACCATTTGAAAGATTCTTGAATCCAGAAAGGCCGTCTGCACCAGATATAGATATGGACTATGCAGATGATAGACGAGATGAAATGATAGACTATGTCCGCCATAAATATGGGGAAGAAAGTGTAGCGCAGATCGGTACATTTGGTACCATGCTCGCTCGTGGAGCAGTAAAAGATGTGGCCAGAGCTATGAAGTATCCATATTCACTCGGAGACAAGATCTCAAAACTAATACCAATGCCGAAGCAAGGCTTCCCTGTATTTATAGATACAGCTCTAGAAGAAATAGAAGAATTAAAAAAAATGTATGATACTGATAGAGAAGTACAAACTATCTTAGACATGGCAAAAAAGGTAGAGGGACTAGTGAGACATATTGGAGTCCATGCTGCTGGAGTAGTGATCGCCCCTTCTAAAATAATGGATTATTCTCCTATTCAATATGACCCCAAAGGGGAAGGAAAAATTATCACTCAATACGATATGCATTCAGTAGACGAAGATAATGCCGGGCTACTAAAATTTGACTTTCTAGGAATAAGAAATTTGACGATCTTAAAAACTTCTATAAATCTGGTAAAAGAGCAGTACGAAAAAGAAATAGATATAGAAGGGATAGATCTAGAAGACAAAAAAACTTTTGAGATGCTATCAAATGGCGAGACGATGGGATTATTCCAATTAAATGGATCAGGAATGACGAAATTTCTCAAAGATCTAAAGCCGACCACTATTTATGATATAAACGCTATGGTAGCCCTATATCGCCCAGGACCAATAAGTAATATCCCAGTATATATAGAGAGAAAGCATAATCCAAAATTAGTATCGTATCTTTATGAAGATAAGAATATGAAAGAAATACTAGAGAAAACCTTTGGAGTACTTGTGTATCAGGACGACTTGCTGCTCATGGCTATCAAGATTGCTGGATACTCCTGGGGAGAAGCTGATAAATTCCGTAAAGCAGTAGGAAAAAAGATCCCTGCAGAAATGCAAAAGCAGAAAGAAAAATTTATAAATGGATGTGTAGAATATTCGGGGTGGCCACTAAAGAAAGCGGAAGAATTGTGGCACTGGATAGAGCCTTTTGCTGCATATGGATTCAACAAAGCTCACTCTGCTAGCTATGGACGAGTAGCTTATCAGACCGCCTTTATGAAAGCAAACTATCCTATCGCCTTTATGACAGCAATACTCTCAGAAGAGTCTGGAGATATCGACAAAATCTCAGAAATAGTCTCCGAATGTAGGAGAATGAAGGTGAAAGTGTTACCACCTGATGTGAATCATTCTATGGGAGGATTTAGTATTGTAGAAAATCTTGAAGATGAGAAATACAAAGAAGCTATTAGATTTGGTCTATATACAGTGAAAAATATGGGGAACAATATTGCCGATGCGATAATAAATGAAAGAGAGAAAAAAGGAAAATATAAAAATCTAGAAGATTTTATAAATAGAATAACCCACAAGGATCTAAATAAAAAATCTTTAGAATCATTAATAATGTGTGGAGCGCTAGATGAATTTGGTGAAAGAAATGAATTATTATTTAATACAGATCATCTCCTTGAATATCACAAGACTCATATAAAAGATAACAAAGAACAAAACAATCTCTTTGGTCTATTTGAAGAAGCTAATAAATCTTCTTTCACTCTCAAGAAATGTGCCCCTGCTACCCAAGAAGAAAAGCTAAAATGGGAAAAAGAGCTTATTGGCTGCTATGTTTCTGGGTCCCCTCTTGATAAATGGAAAGAAAAGCTCACAAATAGAAATGTTAATATAAAAAACATATTAGAAGAAGCAAATGGAGAGGTCACAGAAAATAAAAATATAAAGCTACCCAGCTTGATAGAAAAAATAAAAGTGACTAAGACCAAAGCTGGAGATCAAATGGCTCTTGTTAAAATATCAGATCTGACTGGGCAATTCGAAGTGGCGGTATTTCCAAGGATTTATAAAAATCTAAAAAATAAACTTGTCCTAAATGTTCCCCTCTTGTTTGTCGGCAAAGTAGCAAGCAAAAACGGCGAAAAGACTATGGTGGTAGATAATATCGAGGAAATAAAATAAAAATATGAATCTCATACATAAAAAAACTTATGATGAATTAGCGGATGAATATGAATCTAGAGTAGAGAGCCTCACACCTATAACAAAAGAGGCTATAGAAATATGTTCAAATTACTTAAAAGAAAATGTCGGGGTTCTAGATGTTGGATGCGCAGTAGGATTAGCGGTGAAATTATTTTCTGAAAAAGGTTTTAAAACTACCGGAATAGAATTATCT
>JBDKGJ010000012.1:0-7978 GCA_039798205.1 Candidatus Parcubacteria bacterium
ATTAGGAGAAGAATTACCTGCTATACCACTTTATTCAAATAATTTAAATTACTTATTAAAAGATTCTTTACAAAAAACTTCCAAGGAAATGATACCGACAAAAGTCGCAGAAAAAAATGAAAGGTTTATAAATATAAATAAATGGTATGTCTACAAAGAAAGTGTATGGAAATTTAGTTATAAAAAAATATTAATAGAAAAATTACAAAACATAATACATTAAAAAATAATTAACAAATATATGAACAACAATAGAAATAATACAAATAGCAGAAATGGAAATAGAGGTGGGACAGGAGGTAATCCAAAAGAGAAAGTAGTGAGGAGTAGCTACGCTAGTATGAGTAAAAGATCTTCTTCTAGACCACCAATTCGAAACAGGAAAAATTCAGGACCAAAATTTGAAACAAAGATATCTGACGCTACAGAGATAAGCCATATACCGCCTCTTGCTGAAGATTCTATAAGAATAATACATCTGGGAGGAGTAGAAGAGATCGGAAGAAACATGAGTTGTATAGAATACAAAGACTCTATCATAGTAGTAGACTGTGGATTCCAATTTTCAGAAAGTACTACTCCTGGCATTGAATGTATTTTGCCAAACACAAGATATCTAGAAGAAAACAAACATCGTATAAAAGGTATGATAATCACTCATGCTCACCTAGACCATATTGGTGCTATTCCCTATATCCTTCCAAGAATAGGAAATCCAAAAATATATGCGAGACAATTTACTTCTCTCATGGTAAAAAAGCGTCATGAAGAATTTCCTCATCTTGACCCTCTAAATATGCAAATAGTAGAGACTGAGGATGTTATAGAGCTAGGAGAATTAAAAGCTAGATTCTTCGCTGTATCTCACGCTATACCAGATTCTATGGGAATCATAATAGAGACCCCCTTTGGCGATATAGTCCACACTGGAGACTTACGTCTAGATCATGATGAAGGTATACCTACTCCGAGCGAATTGGCGAGATATGAAATATTTGAAAATAGAAATGTACTTTGTCTAATGACCGACTCTACCAACTGTGAAAATCCTGGCTTTTCTATCTCAGATAGGGTGGTATTTGAAAATATTAGAAAGATAATAAAAGATACTCCAGGAAGACTCATAATAGCAACTTTTTCTTCTCAAGTAGAAAGAATGCTAGAAATAATGAAAATGATAGAAAGTTATGGAAAGAAGATAGCTGTAGAAGGACGAAGTATCAAAACAAATATTGAGGTAGCAAAACTTGCAGGTCTACTCAAAGTAGATCCACACATTATAATCCCAATAGAAGAGATGGAAAATTATCCTCCAGAAAAAGTAGCGATATTGGCTACTGGAGCTCAAGGTGAAGAATTCGCAGTCTTAAATAGGGCGGCAAATGGTGTTCATAAATATATCAAATTAGACAAAAAGACCACCATCCTCATGTCATCTTCTATAGTTCCTGGAAATGAGAGAGCTGTGCAAATGTTAAAAGATAAACTATCTAGAAAAGGAGCCCATATCATACACTACAAGACTTCTGACGTACACTCTTCTGGACATGCAAATCATGATGAGCTCGTGTGGATACATAAAAAGATTCATCCTAAATTCTTTATACCTGTACACGGATACCACTATATGTTAAGAGTTCATGCAGATATAGAAAGAGAGCTAGGCACCCCAGAAGAAAATATAATTATACCGGACAACGGAATGATTATAGAAATTCAAAATGGAGGAAAAATAATTAAGACTCTGAGAGAATTCGCACCAAACGAAATGATAATAGTAGACGGAATGAGTGTAGGAAAGATCCAAGATGTCGTAATGCGAGACCGCCAAACCCTAGCAGAAGACGGGATGTTTGTAATAATCGGAGTTATCGATGGTCATACCAAAAAATTAAAAAAGTCTCCAGATCTAATATCAAGAGGATTTGTCTATCTCAAAGAATCCCAAGATCTGCTCTACCAAACTAGATCCTTAGCTAAAAAAATAACTGAAGACGCTCTAGAGAAGAATGTAAATATCAGTATGGATGATATAAAAAATGATTTGAGTGAAGCGATATCTAAATTCCTATTACAAAAAACAGCAAAAAGACCTGTGATAATACCTGTTATTATAGTGATATAATAAAAAATAAAAATATATGGATGACAGTCTGAAAAAAAAGCTACTTAGTATATCTTATGTAGCGACAATATTTTATTCTTTACATTGTTTTGCTCTTTATTTTGTCTTTTCAGCTTTTTTGAATCAATATTTTAGTAAAGTGACTCTTAGTATTTTGTTTGCTCTTAGTGCAATATTATCCATTATTGCCTCTAATATTTTTGGGAAAAGTCTAAAAAGATTTAGCAATCAAAAGAGTCTTCTAGCTATACTTTTTGTTCAATTGGTGGTGACTCTGTTTTTAAGTATGTCTGGAGAGTTGGCTAATTATCTTATAGCTACACTGTTTACACTTCATATAGTGCTGTACACTCTAATATCTGTCTCAGTAAATGTCTTTGTGGAAGAATTCTCTGACCACGAAAATATTGGATCCATAAGAGGAACAATGCTCACGATATACAACTTTGGAGCTGTCGCCTCCCCGTTTATAGCGGCCCAGATATTCAGCTTGGTAGGCTTTTCTGGATTATTCATATTAAGCGCACTCTCACTTCTACCCCTAATATACATTACTAAAAAATTCTTTTCTCACGTGAAGGAGCCTAAATATAAGCATATTAATCTTTTTAGTAGTTTTAGAATTGTTTTGAAAGATAAAAATATACGTGGAGTCATAGTGTCTTCTTTTATATTGAATGCTTTTTATGCCGCTGTAAATGTATATTTAGCTCTATACCTTCTAGAGACAATAGGTATACCTGCTTCTCTTTATCTAGGACTCATAGTACCAATAACTGTTATACCCTTCATATTAATACCATATCAGCTAGGCAAATATTCTGATGAAATATTTGGAGAAAAAAAGGCTATGATAGCAGGAATATTTATTTTAAGTGTAGCCTTGATTATCATACCAGGATTTAATATCACCACTAATAATATATTTGTCTGGATAATTTTACTATTCATAGCTAGAGTGGGAGCAACTATTACCGAAACAGAAAATTATGCCTACTTTTATAAAAAAATAGACGGTAGAAGTGCGGGGCTTATAGCTCTATTCCAAAATATGGTAAATGTTTCTTTTGTTTTTGTCACTCTCTTAGGGGCAATACTACTAAATCTATTTAACATTGACCTACCTGTCATATTTTTAATCGTAGGCTTACTTGGATTGTTATCGATATTTATAATTATAAAAATACGTGACACAGAAATAAAAAGGAGGAAAACCATAGCTAAAGCAAATATTCATATAAAGAAAGAGGAGGAAGTAAAGGAAGTGCTAGCTGAAGCTGAATGGGAAATATCTAAAGCAAAAAGAAATTAAAAATATGAAAATAGAAGTAGATTTATCAAGATATGGTGCAAATGAAAAAAAGACTGGCATAAGAATAAATAAATTCTTGGCAGATTATGGTATTGCTAGTAGAAGAGAAGCCGATAAATTAATAGAAAATAAAAAAATCCACATCAAAGACAGAGTGGCATTACTTGGAGAAAAGGTCTTTGAAGGAGATACTGTGGTGATAAATAAAAAATTAGAAAAATTCAGATATTTTCTTTACAATAAAAAACGCGGAGAAGAAACTATTTATAAACAAATAGATGGTATAAGATATGATCCAATAGGAAGACTAGACAAAGAGTCTGAAGGGCTACTCATATATAGCAATGACTATACTATAGTAGAAAAGCTCCTAAATCCAATAAATAAAATAGAGAGAGAGTATCATGTACTTGTCAGAGAAAAAGCTACTCCCAGAGTAAAGGCTATCTTAGAAAAAGGAATAGCGACAGAAGAAGGACAATATGCTCCAGCAAAAAATGTAATCTTAGACGAAGAAAATAGAAACATTATAAAAATAATTTTAGTAGAAGGCAAAAAACATGAAATAAGAAGAATGTTAAATGCTCTTAATCTCACGATAATTTCTTTAAAAAGAGTAAGATTTGACTTCTTAAAAATAAAGGATTTGTGGCCTGGTAAAATAAGAGAGCTAACAGAAATAGAAAAAGAAAAGCTTCTCAAGATATAATCTCTCCTTTCGCCTCTAGTAAGAAAGCTTTTGCTCTTCTAAGACCTGTATCCTATCCAAAACAAATCTACCTAGATCTACACCAGAATTTTTCATTATGAAGTCAAATCTTGAGTCTTCAAACATATGAGGCAAAGTGTGAAGCTCTAAAACTTTTATAAAATATTTACGATCTTCCCCTTTCTTACTTTCTTTATTATTTTTTTCTTCAATCAAAACCACATCTATTAAAGTATGAAAATCTAATAAAAGAGATTGATGTATCGCGGTAGCAAGCCTTTTTAGCTCTTTTTTAAGATTAATATCTACATGTACCAGGCTCTTTTTCTCATGATCATGCAAAGAAAGATATTTATCCTTTAATATCTTTCCGTTTACCTCTCTAGCTTGTGTGCCTAGATTTATCATTTCTATAGGTGTAGGTACATAGATATCTTCACCACGATAATCTGGTATAGCTACTATTGAAAGATATTTACCTTCTGCGTGTTCTTCAATCAATACTTCACCTCCTTTTTTCAAGATATATTTTGCTTTATTTAATGCTTCAGGAAAAGAATATGTGATGAGACTTTTTTCGTTAAAATGATGCTCCACTTCTTTTATTACAATCGGAGTGTGAAATCTATTCCAAATATCTTTAAGCTTTGAGTCTAGATTTTTATCATCTCGAATGACTTCGTACCTCGGAGTATTTATATCGATCTGTCTAAAAATTCTTTTTACATTAACTCTGTTTAGATTATTTATAAAATCATTTTTAAAAACTTGCATCACATTTAGTTTCTCTGCTAAATCATGATAGTCGGCATGTTTGTACTCCGTAAAGTCTATATAAAAATCAGCTTTAGAAAAAACACGATGAGGATCAGAAGGCACTCCCTTCTCAAACCACTTTTCGTTTATATCTATAACCACATCTAAAACCTCACATTCTTCTTCTAGTTTTAGTAAAGAAAGTAGAATATTTGCCCCACTTTTCATAGATCTATGATAATCGGCTTGTCCGCCTCTCAATATTGCGATTTTCTTTTTTTTCTCTCTCATTATAAATATATTATATCACTTAAAAAAGTAGATACTCTAGGCTTCGCAAGAAAGACATATACCCCCATCTTCAACAGATATTTTGTACTCCTGCTTTTTCTCGTTTAAAGATTGAAGCTTTTTCCTATTGAACTGTTGCGCTGCGTTCAAGCTGTGTTGGTAGTACAGCGTCTTTATACCAAGCTCCCAGGCCTTTATATAAAGAGCATTGATCTCTTTTGCTGATATAGATGGATCTATCATAAGATTTAATGATTGTCCTTGGTCTATGTATTTTTGTCTGTCTGCGGCTTGCTCTATTACAAAATTCTGATCTATTTCTGAAAAAGTCTTGAATACTGATTTCTCTTGCACATTCAAAAAGTCGAGATGTAGTACTGATCCATCATTTTCTAAAATATCCTTCCAAACCTCATCTGTATCTTGGCCTTTTTCTTGTAAAAGTTTTTGTAAAAATTTATTTTTAAAAGTTATTTTCATCTTCTCTAAATCTTTTACAAAGCAATTTGAAAACACAGGCTCAATACCTTGAGATACTTGTCCTAAAATAAATGAAGATGAAGTAGTCGGAGCAATAGCTAGAAGTGTAGTATTTCTTCTTCCGTAACCTTTCAAAATCTCCGGCTCCCCAAATTCTTTTGCTAATTCTTCTGAAGCTTTATAGGCTTTTTCATTTATGTTTTTAAATATTTCTAGATTTAAAGTCTTCGCCTCCTCACTTTCAAAAGAGATCATTTTGCTCTGGAGTAGTGAATGCCAGCCAAGCACTCCTAGTCCGAGAGCTCTATTTTCTTTTGCGAACTTATAAGCTCTTTCCAAAAATAAAAACATTTGTTTTTCTCTTTGGTCTCCACTATCTCTTCTAGATTCTAATTTGATAATAAAATCTTCTATTACCGCATCCAAAAAAGCCACCATCGTCTCTACTGCATCTGTGTCTTTCCAATCCTCATAATGAAAAAGATTTATAGAAGAGAGACAACATACAAAAGACCATTCTTGACTACTTGGAAGTAGTATCTCACTGCAAAGATTGCTTGCGTATATTTTGAGCTTTTTATCTTTATAAACATCTACAGTGTTTTTGTTCACAGTATCTGAAAACAAAATATATGGATATCCTATTTGACTTCTTCGCTGAATAACTTTGGCCCAAACATTTCTTTTTGCTTCATCTCCAGCTATCATTTCTTTAAACCAATAATCAGGAACTGTGACAGCATAAGTTGACTCTTGAATCTCATCTCCTTCTGTACCAATATTAAGAAACTCCAATATATCTGGGTGATCAATAGGAAGATAGAGTGCTACGTGACCACGCCTTGCAGAGCCTTGTGAGATAGTGTTAGTCGCTGTATCATACATCTTCATAAAATGAACCGAGCCTGAGGAAAAGCCATTGTTTTTGATCTTTGCTCCTCTTCCTCTAATATCTCCAAAATATGCCGAAGTACCGCCTCCCAGCTTAGTCATAGCTCCTATCTCTCCAAGAGTAAAAAGTATTTGGCCCATATCGTCTCCTACATAAGAGCCGAAACAGCTAATAGGTAGGCCTCTCTCAAGCCCAAAATTAAGCCACACAGGAGTGGACAAAGAATAGTATCCCTTAGACATATAATCATAAAACTTTTTTGCAAAACCTTCTTTCTTCAAAATTTTCTCTGCATACTCAGATATTTCTTTTATCCTTTCTTCGGCAGTAACTCCTGGTAAAAGATAGTCTTTTGTTAAAAAATGTCTACTATATTCGTTGAGCCAATACATATTTTTTATTATTTTATTAAATGTGTTTGAAAAAAATCTTGAAAATTAATAATTTTAAAACAAATCATCTCCAGTGATGCTCTGACTTCTTTTGTTATAATTGATCGATTTTTTACCAAAGAAATCGACCTGCTTTGTAACTATAACCTCTTCGTTAAACCAGTTCGTCTCCTCTAATAATTTGTCATCTACTGCGAATATCCTTGGAAGACCAATACTATATAGAGAATTATTCAATCTGTTTTTTATAAATTCTAAAATGGTCGCTTTGGAAAGAAAATCAAGCTCTCCTTTCTCTAAAATCCAATCCACTACAATCTTTTCTCCTTCATAAGCTTCTCTGCAGGCCTCTATTATAGTATTGTTATAATCTTCAGTAAACCATTCAGGATGTTCACTCTTTATAATATTTATGAGATCTATACCGAATAAGCCATGAATCTGCTCTTCTTTGCTTGTGGCTTCTATAGCATTAGAAATACCTTTAAATAAAAACTTTTTTTTATTAAAGGACATTACTATTAAAAATTGAGAAAAAAGAGAAACATGCTCGATAAAAAGAGAAAATAAAAGTACAGAAAGTGCATAATCCTTATTGTCTTCGCTACGCGCATTGGCAATACTTCTATCGAGATATTTCACTCTATCCATAAGAGCTGGAATATCTTTTATTTTTGTAAATTCTTCATTAAGACCAAGTATTTCTAAAAGATGACTATAGGCATCTGTATGTCTGACTTCACTTTCTGCAAATGTAGAGCCAACCGAACCAATTTCTGGCTTTGGCATTTTTTTATAAATATCTCCCCAAAAGGTTTTCACTGCTACTTCTATCTGAGCAATAGCCAACATAGAATTTTTTATAGCACTCCTTTCTATTTCACTCACATTTATTTTAAAATCTTGTATATCTTTTACAAAATTAAATTCTGTATGTACCCAATAAGAATGTCTAATAGCGCTCACATATTCATACAATTCTGGATACTCATAAGGTTTTAGATTTATCCTCTTTTGAAAC
>JBDKGJ010000013.1:0-3908 GCA_039798205.1 Candidatus Parcubacteria bacterium
ATATATAGTTTGGTATTATTTGTTATTTTTATTAATTTCATTCACTTTTTTAAATTCATTTTCAATGAGAAAAGATTGGAGTGGTCTTAAGACTACAGTTCCTACAGAAGAACTAAAAGAAAAAATCGTACAGCTAAATTTAATAGCATACGAAGGTGCTAGTATGAAAGACATTGTTTTGGAGAAGATTAATAATGTTCACCCAAAAAAGTTGAGGAGGGTCTGCCAGACAGAATACAAGTATATTTGTATTTCTAAATCTAAATCTGACAACACTCTTACATTTTTTGCTTCTGTGAGCAGACAAGAATTTAGATGGTGGTGTTCTTTTTCCACCATAAATGAGGCTATAATAGCCGTCAAAAAGAAATTTGCTGAACACAATATGTTTGTAGGAAGCATAAAAAGAAAAAAATAATTTGTTAAACAAATTAAAACCACCCTTTATCGGGTGGCTTTCTTTTTTATTTTAATTTATGTGGATTGTGATTAGGACAAGATTTGCTAGAGCATCTCTCAGGAATTGTCTTTGTACCTTCCATCATTAACTCTCCACACATTGAGCAATAGTTACCTGTTGGTTTTGCTTTGATCGCATTTTTACAATCTGGATAATTTGAGCAGGAATAAAACACTCCAAATCTTCCTCTTCTTTCTTCCATATATCCAGTATCACATTTATTACACTTTATACCAGTATTCTTTTTTTGCTTTTCTTCTTCACTTTGCTCGATATATTTACATTTTGGATAGTTGCTACAGGCTATGAATTTTCCAAAGCGTCCTTCTCTTTCTATGAGCTTTCCTTTCTCGCATTTCGGACAAATTTTACCAGTATCTTTTGGACCTTCTAGTATTTCTCCATTTAACATTCTTGCGCCACTACACTCCGGGAATCGAGAGCAAGAGTAAAATTTCCCCGATCTTGATAGCTTTACGATCATTTTTGAGGCACACTCAGGACATTTCAGATCCTCTGGGGCTTCTCCTAGATTATTCTGCTTTTCTATCTTATCTTTTTCTTTGACTTCTTTTTGAAATGGCTTATAAAAGTCAGTCAGTAGCTTTATATAGCTTAATTTCCCAGTAGCTATATCGTCTAGCTCATCTTCCATTTCTTTTGTAAAGTCATCAGATATATATTTTGCAAAATTTTTCTCTAGAAAGTCTGAGACAACTTCTCCGGTATCTGTAGGAAAGAGGGCTTTATTTATTTTCTCTACATAGCCTCTATCTTCTATTGTTGAGATTATAGACGCGTAAGTAGAAGGTCTTCCGATATCTCTTTTTTCTAATTCTTTTATCAGGCTTGCTTCACTATATCTGCTAGGAGGAGTAGTCTCTTTTTCAAAAGAATTTATAGCTTTTAGATTGAGCTCGTCACCAATATTTACTTTTGGAAGATTAATATCTTCTCCTTTTCCATCTGGATCGACTTTTAGCCATCCTTCAAAAAGTACCACAGAGCCATTTATTGAAAAATCAGGATAATCTTTTTTATTTTTTATATTACTGGTTATTTTTGTTCGGAGTAGCTTGGCATCACTCATCTGAGAGGCGATGGTCCTACTATGGATCAGATCATAAAGTCTTTTTTCGTCGACACTAGATCCAGCAGAGAAAGCGCTAGCATGAGTTGGCCTTATTGCTTCATGGGCCTCTTGAGCATTTTTTGATTTTGCTTTAAAATTTCTATTTTCTAAATATTCTTTTCCGTATTTTTTTATTATAAGACTAGATATTTCTGCTACAGCGCTAGATGCGAGATTAGTAGAATCTGTACGCATATAGGTGATGAATCCTTTTTCGTATAGCTTCTGAGCTATCATCATAGTCTTTTTGGGTGCGAATCCGAGTCTGCTTGACGCTGTCTGCTGAAGAGTAGAAGTGATGAATGGTGGCCGAGGACTTGATTTCACATTCGTCTCTTTTATATCCTTTACATACCATTCTCCAGCTCTTCCTTCTTTTACTATTTTTTCTGAGAGAGCTTTGGCTTCCTGACTTTCTAATTCTGGCTTTAGTCCTGGCTCTAGCTCACAGTCAAATATCAAATTATATTTTTTGGACTCCTTTAATCTTCCGTTTGTAATAAGCTCTGCTGCGATATTGAAATATTTTTGTGGTATAAAATTTCTTATTTCTCTTTCTCTTTCCATTATAATGCGTAGTGCAGGGGATTGTACTCTACCTGCAGAGAGGCCGTAGCGTACCTTTTTCCAAATTATCCCCGAGAGATCATATCCTACTAGCCTATCTAGGACCCTTCTTGCTTCTTGAGCTTCTTTGAGATTCATGTCTATGCCACGGGTGTGCTCTAGCGCTTCTAGGATGGCTTCTTTAGTGATCTCATTGTAAGTAATTCTTTTTGGATTTTTAAGATTAAGTACTTCTCCTAGATGCCAAGCTATAGCTTCTCCTTCACGATCCTGATCAGTTGCTAGTATCACTTCAGATGCTTTTTTAGCAAGAGCTTTTATTTCAGAAATGATTTTCTCTTTTCCTTTTGATATTTCATATGTCGGGGCAAATCCATTTTCAATATCAACAGCTTTCTTATTAGATTTAGGTAGATCGCGAATATGTCCTACCGATGCCCGTACAGTAAAGTCCCCACCGAGATATTTCTCTATAGTCTTTGCTTTGCTTGGAGATTCTACTATAAGTAATTTCATAAAAAGTTTTTTATTTTTCATTATAGCACAGGAGTATACACGAGAAATTATTTTTTGTAAATTTTCTTAAATTATTATAAAAGATTTTACTTTGCGAATTCTGTCGCCTCATCGAATTTTATGGAGAGTAATTTTGAGCAGCCTTCTCCTCCGATTGTCACACCATAAAGTACATCACACTGATTCATGGTCTCACGATTATGAGTGATGATTAATAGTTTTGATTTTTCTGAAAGCTTCTTGATCATCTTTCCATATTTCCTTGCATTTGCTTCATCGAGCGCAGCATCAGTCTCGTCTAGCACCATAAATGGTGGATGATTAATTGAGCTCATAGCGAAGATGAGGGCGATAGAAGTGAGAGCCCTCTCTCCTCCTGAGAGCATTTGGAGATCTTTGACTTTCTTTTCAGGAAGATTCACCGAGATTTCTATACCAGGCTCTCTCTTTTTTTCTTCATCTTCCTCTCCACCTTCTTCTATTTTTACTTCTTTCTTTTCCAAAGAAAGAGAAGCTCTACCACCCTGAAAGATTTCATTAAAATAATTATTAAAATTAAAATTAATTTTTTGAAGCCCAAGATCAAAGTCTGTGAGTAGTGACTCTTTCAGATCTTTTATTAGAGACTCTAGATTTTCTCTTGAATTATTAAGATCCAATATTTCTCTCTCTAAAAATGCATCTCGCTCTGACAAAGATTTGTATTCTTCGAGTACATCTCCTGCGTTTACTAATCCACTTTCTTCTATTTTTATCTTGCTTCTTTCTATTTTCTTTAGTAGATCATGTTGTAATAGAGTGATATATATTTTCTCTTCCTCAGAAGCATTCATTTCATCAAATGATTTATAGCTCATTACAGTGTGGCCAATGAGCACATTCATTTCTTGAAGAAGATTTTCAAAATTCTCCTCTTCTACTTTTAAGATATTTTGTTTTAAATTTGTATTTTCTCTTTCAGAATAGAGCTTTTCTAGCTCGAGCTTTATAGAAAGTATTTTGTTATCTTTTTTATAGTAGGATTCTTTTTCTCCTTCTTCTATCTTTTGCTTATTTTCTAAATCAAAAGAAATCTTACTAGACAATTCTTCTATATCTTTTTCTAGTCTTTTTAGTACTTCTTCTTTTAGTTGTAGCTTTTCTTCTAGAGAATTTATTTCTTCTTTAAAAGTATTCTCTCTTTTTTCAGAAGTATTTACTTCATTTTTATCTTGCACTTTTAATCTGTTCCAA
>JBDKGJ010000014.1:0-5670 GCA_039798205.1 Candidatus Parcubacteria bacterium
GTATATAGGCAGTAAAAAATATTTCAAAATGTTCTTAAAAAAATAAATAAAATGAAAATCTTAAAAAATTTCTCAGAAAATGAACTGGCTTATTTAGTCATTTTGAAAGGTGAAAATTCTGGTAATGCCATGTACACTTTAAGACGAATATTGCAAAAGGAAAAAGAATCACCTTCTAGGAGTATAATAATGGCTTTCCTTAAAATAATATTTGAGGGCCAGGATCTTGACCTGACAAAGACTGCTACAGAGGTGTTGCTTAAAATAAATCTTTCGTTAATTAGAAGCTTCGCCAATGATATCAAAAATTTCGTCCAGCAAACAAAAATTTTGAATGTAGGATTAGAAGGGCTAAGAATATTAAAAAGACTAGGAGAAGATCCCAATGAGGACTTTTTAGGTGAATATCTAAAACAGATTCATAAACGTGGCAAAAATATCCACGTAAGATATAAAGCTTTCACAATGTTGGTGGAGGCAAATCTTTTTACAGTGAGTGATTATGTAGAACTGTTTGGAAAAGATGAAGAAAAATGAAAAAAATGGAAAAACCAGAAAAAAAATTTTCAAGACAAATGACGCTTTTATTTGGGTTAGTACTGATAGTATACTGTATAATATATACTATTTTATATCTTATAAAAGCCTTATAAATTAAAAAGTCATTAAAAAATCCCGACTTAGTGGTCGGGATTTTTATTTGAGAAATTTTTTTAAAAACTATTACTTTGTCTCGAGACTTCTAAAAATATCTTTTGCTAAACTTTTAGAAACTTCATCATCTGCTTTTACATTTTCTACGATAGCGAGCCATGTCTCTCCTTCTTCATTCTTAACAGGCTTTAGATAATACTCTGTATTCGCATTTTCATCTAAAACATATTTCATAACAGAACTATCCTCGTCAGAGAATTTCAACTCTTGTACTTTTAGGGTTGTAGATCCTACTCCTAAGACTTCTTTTATATAGTCATCAATTGAGTATCCCCTTCCTCCTTCATAAGTAAAGTAAAGAGTGACGAAATTATTTCTTTCTACATCAAAAGCTTTAAACCAATTTTGCTGTTTTCCCTCTCCTCTTTCTACTTTCATATCTTTTGGATACAAGAAAGAAAGATTAAGGACCCATTTTCCTTCAAAAAAGGCTTCTACTTTATCTTCAAATTTTAAATAATATTCTTCACCTGCTACATCCACCTTTTCTAAAAGAGATGATTCTGCATCTTTAGATTTTGAGGATTTAAAAGAAAATCCCTTATAATTGTCCAAAATACGCCATAAAGCTAAAATCAAAACTATTAAAATAAGGATAATGATTATTAATTTTCTATTCTTTTTGTAAAATGATTTCATATTTGTATTAAATAAATTAAATTATTTATTGCTTGTAAGTTTAGCATATTTTTTAAAAAACTAGTATTTACAAGCCATATTTTAATGGTATTATTTTTTTACTTTATTTCTCTCTTTTAAAACCTTTAATTCGTCTCTAAGTATCGCAGCTGTCTCAAAATCCAAGATTTTTACAGCTTCACTCATTTGCTTTTCTTTTAATCTAATTAATTTGTTTGGATTCTTCTCAAAAAGCTTTCTGTCAGTGGCTAACTCTAGCTCCACACTCTTATTATGATCTTTCTTCAAAGCTTCGGTAATATCGTGAATATTTTTTATTATAGTTTTAGGAGTAATATTGTGTTTTTTATTATACTCAAGCTGAACATTTCTCCTTCTCTCTGTCTCTCTTATTGCCCTTTCTAGTGACCCAGTCATCACATCCGCATAAAGAATGACTCTTCCATCTACATTTCTTGCTGCTCTTCCGATAGTCTGAATAAGAGAAGTCTCGCTACGAAGAAATCCTTCTTTATCTGCGTCTAGTATACCAATCAAAGATACTTCAGGCAGATCTAGCCCCTCTCTTAGAAGATTCACCCCGACCAAGCAATCAAATTCACCTTTTCGAAGTCTGGTCAGAATTTCTATTCGTTGCAATGTTTCTACATCACTATGAAGATATTCTGCTTTTATTTTCTTTTCTTTTAAATATTCTGAAAGATTTTCAGCCATTTTCTTTGTGAGAGTTGTAGCAAGTACGCGGCGTCCTTTCTTAATTTCTTTCTCAGCCTCTTTTATAAAATCAAAAATTTGCCCGAGATACTTTCCTTTTTCCATCACTGGCTTTATCTCGAGAACTGGATCAATAAGGCCTGTAGGGCGAATTATCTGCTCTACAATTTTATCAGAATTTTCTCTCTCATAGATAGCCGGTGTCGCAGAGACATACACCACATCATTTATTTTTTTCTCAAATTCGTCATACTTAAGAGGTCTATTGTCTTTTGCAGAAGGTAGACGAAATCCAAAATCTACCAAAGTTTGCTTTCTAGCCTGATCACCATTGTACATTGCGCGGAGTTGTGGAAGCGTCACATGAGACTCGTCTATTACTGTCAAAAAATCCCTACCATTCACAGCGAAATAATCAATAAGCGTATCAGGCGCTTCTCCTTCTTTTTTATTTGAAAAATGTCTACTATAATTCTCTATTCCAGAGCAATATCCGAATTCTTTTATACTTGCTAAATCATACTGAGTCCTTCGTTTTAATCTTTCTATTTCTAGTATTTTTCCTTCTTTTTCTAATTCTTTTAATCTCTTTTTTAATTCGTCTTGGATACTCTTTATTGCCCCTTGTTGCGCAATTTTGTCAGAAATAAAATGCTTTGCAGGGAAAACAAAATAATCCTCCACCTCCTCCATCTCTCTCATAGATACTGGATCTGTGACTACGAGTCTCTCTATAACGCCATTCTGTATATCTATCTGAAGCATTAATGTCTCACTCATTGGCATGAGATCTACTCTGTTACCAACAGTACGAAATGTCCCTGGCGAAAGATCTGCGTTCGTCCTCTCATAATGAATCCCTACTAGAATTTTCATAAGATCAACTTTTGATATTTTTTGCCCCACATAGAGTCTCTTATTTACTTTTTCAT
This sequence comes from Candidatus Parcubacteria bacterium, assembly GCA_039798205.1. Taxonomy (GTDB): domain Bacteria; phylum Patescibacteriota; class Minisyncoccia; order Phycocordibacterales; family UBA5272; genus UBA5272. The sequence continues at coordinate 3,000 of JBDKGJ010000014.1, forward strand.
ATTCTAAAGGTGATCCGAGACCATAGATACAAGATACGGATGCTACTATTATCACATCGTCGCGTGTAAGAAGATTTTGAGTGCTCGCATGACGAAGTCTATCAATTTCTTCATTTATCTGAGCATCTTTTTCTATATATGTATCTGTTGTGGGAAGATATGCTTCTGGCTGATAATAATCATAATAAGATACAAAATAATGCACTGCATTTTCTGGAAAGAAAGTCTTGAATTCTTGAGCGAGCTGAGCGGCAAGAGTCTTGTTGTGTGCTATTACAAGAGTTGGCTTTTGAATCTTTTCTATTACATTTGCGATAGTAAAAGTCTTTCCTGTACCAGTCGCTCCCAAAAGGGTTAATTTTTTATTATCTTTCTTTTTATTATTCTCTAAACTTTTTGAGAGTTCCAAAATCGCCTTTGGCTGATCACCAGCCGGAGTCATATCAGACACTATTTTAAATTTCGGAGAAATCTTCTTCATGATAATAAGTAATAATACCAAAATTTAGACAAAACGAAAAGGAGCACACAGGCTCCTTTGATTTCCTTATAAAAAAAGATCACTCAGAATAAGTCAGTAATTTCCAGAAAAAAAGATTTTCTTTTTGGGAATTACAAAGTACGTAATGTTCGACTTTTTCTTGAGGAATAAGGTGAACAGAATAAAACATTACCTGTTTTTCCCCATTAAAAGACTTTAATCTCAAACTTAAATTTTGAAACTTTAAAGTCTCATAGGATTCTTGAAAATCTATAAAATCAGTATTTTCAAGGGCGGCTTCAACTGCTTTAACAAATTCTGGCTCTTGTTTCTCTGTCACAGAAAAAAGAAAATATATATTCGGTTTTCCAGTAAAAGTAGTGACGGAAGATTCTTCTCTACTCATCATTATACTAATGAACTCTCTCGAGTTATTAGTGCCAAAGATTATTACTTTTCTCATTATTATAATTTTTGATGAACAATAGCCACATATTACATCTTTCTAAAAGAAAAGTAAAGAAAAGAAAAACTACTCTAAAATATACCCTACTTCAGTCTTTTCGCTATGCACTTTTATTTCTTTTATAAACTCTATTTCTCTTTTTATTTCCCCATTTTCTAAAGCTTCTTTTTTAAATTTAAAATTCACAGCAAGACCATTTTTTACCTCTTCGCTAAACCATTGATCAAAAATATAATTCCCGAGTGAATAATAAATATACTTACCCCCATATACTTCACTCTCTTCTATAACATGCGGATGCATGCCGATCACCATATCTCCTCCAACGTCTATCCATTTGTGAGCCAGATTTTTCTGATTTTGATTAGAAGTCTTTCTATATTCTGTGCCCCAATGTGGAAATATGATTATAAAGTCGACTTTGGTATCTTGCTTTAATTTTTGGATTTCTTCTTCTATTCTCTGGCTATCATAATTTATAGCAAACTCATGATACCCGACATATGCAATACAGATCGACTTTTCACAAATAATATTCGAAAGACTTTCTTTCTGATTGTCATTGTATGGATTTCCGAAATATTTTATACTTCCCTCTTCTAAAAATCTTTTGGTATCTTGCAGCCCAACATTTCCAAAATTGTCAGTATGATTATTTGCAATAGAAACGACTTTGATATTTAAAAGATTTAAAATCTTAGCTGTAGAAGTAGGAAAAGTAAAAGTCAGGAGCCCTGTATAAGATCCGTCAGGATTATATGTCTTTGTCCTATTTTCTGTGATTGGGCCTTCGAGATTGGCAGCTATATAATCATAATTTTTGTTTTCTTTTGAGAAATTAGACAGAAAATCTGAGACAAAATTCTCCAGGCTACCTGATTCAGAGATTATTTTTCTTATTTTCCTATCAAGCATAATGTCTCCTACAAATAATATATTCAATTCACTTTTTCCGATTTCTGATTTTTTAAGATCTCTTTGTGTAGAGACATAATTCCCCATTCCAAGATTATCTATGTATTCTTTATTCAAAAAATACAACCAAGCAAAAAGAGCTATCAATAAAACCACAGCAATTAATGACTTATACTTTTTCTTCATATGTAAATGATAACAGAAAACTTAAAATTAAAAAACACTAAATATTTAGTGTTTTTTAATTAAGATTTATAAAGATTAAATTATTAAGCTAAATACAAAAGCTATGACCAAAAATACTACAAGATTGAATAGTCCGTCAGAGAAAAACTTTTTTAAAGCTAATTTTCTATCATGATTATTCCAAATAAGAGCTTGTCCGATGAGAGGTACCGTAAAACATAACCATATAGCAAAAATCTCTCCATATACAGCGCTAGTCATAGACTTTTGATAGAGCATAATCCCAGCTATAAAAGCTGAAGTCAAAAATGAAAGAAACATTTGCAATAGATAGCTCTTCCACATATGTGGCTTTGCTTCTTTAATCATTTTCTTTTTTTCTTCTTCTGAGAGCTTATCAAATCCGAGAGACCTCATATGTAGTCTTCCCATAGGTGTCGCCATTGAATACCAAAAAGTTCCTAATACTGCACTAATAATTGCTCCTAAAATACCAAGTAAAATAATTGTTGTGATCATAATTTTTTAATTTATAAATATAATTATATCATTTTTTATTTAGTTTCATTAAATTTTTCCTTAAATTCAGTAAGTGGTCTAACCCCTATTTTGCTAAGCTCATT
>JBDKGJ010000015.1:0-2806 GCA_039798205.1 Candidatus Parcubacteria bacterium
ATATTATATACATCAATTTTAGAGCGCCGAAAGGCGTTTTAAAAATGGAAAAATTGTGATAGAATCACTTTATTAAAAACAAATCTATGAATAGTATTTTCAATTATTTAAAATCAGTAAAAAGTGAGCTCGCTCATGTAGTTTGGCCTACAAAAAAGGCTACTTTAAATCACACAATACTCGTGATCTTGATCTCTGTAGTAGTGGCTATATTTCTATTTGAGCTCGACAATATCTTTGCTAGAATTTTAAATATCTTTATTAAATAATTAGAATTAATAATTTTTATGGCAAAACAAGAACTTGGTGGAGAGAAACATTGGTATGCTGTACATACTTATAGTGGATATGAGAATGCAGTACTCCGTAATCTAAAACAGAAGATCATATCTCAAGATTTACAGGACAGAATTTTTAATGTTATAGTCCCAGTAGAAAAAAAGATAAAAGTAAAAGGTACCAAAAGGGTAGAAGTGGAAGAAAAGATTTATCCCGGATATGTACTCGTAGAGATGATAGTGGATGATGACACTTGGTATCAAGTGAGAAACACTCCTCGCGTCACAGGGTTTGTTGGTAGTGGTACGACTCCTGTCCCATTAGCCAAAAAAGAGCTAGACTTCATCTTTTCAAGAATGAAAGACACCGAGACTGTACATGATATATCTGTTGCAGAAGGCGAAATGGTCTCCGTCACCGATGGTCCTTTCAAAGATTATGAAGGGAGGGTCGCGGAGGTAGACAAAGCAAGAGGAAAGTTGAAAGTTCTTGTATCTATGTTCGGCAGAGAGACACCTCTCGAGCTCGACTTTTTACAGGTTAAAAAATTATAATTTTATTTTGAAAATTATTTAATTTATGCTAAAATGCACGCACTAATAACAAATCTATGGCTAAAGGAAAAAAAGTAACTAAATATGTAAAGGTAGAGATTGAGGCTGGAAAGGCTACCCCAGCTCCTCCTATTGGACCTGCTCTTGGACAGGCTGGAGTTCAAATAGGAGACTTTGTAAACAAGTTCAACACTGCTACAAGTGGAATGAAGGGTATTCTTCCTGTGAAGATATATGTCTACGAAGATAGGACTTATGATTTTGTCATAAAGACTCCTACAGCTAGCTATCTTCTAAAAGAGGCAGCTGGCATCGCTTCTGGCTCAAAGAAAAATAAGATATCTAAAGTCGGAAGTATTTCAAAAGAAAAATTAAAAGCAGTAGCCGAAGCTAAAATGAAAGATCTTACTGCAAATACAGTAGAGGAAGCCATGAAGATCATCGAGGGGTCTGCTCGCTCAATGGGACTCGAGATAAAGTAAATACTTTAAAAGTCAATAAACAAAAAACTCTTTTTAAATAAAGAGTTTTTTGTTTTTAATCACAGTACAACTTTTGAGATATTTTTCAATATTTCTTTTTTTATTTATTTTTTCTATACTTTGACTAGTTTCGTTATTTAAAAATATTTTTAACCAAAAATTTTTATTATGAAAACTTTTTCTCTCTTAGAAAATGAATACAAGAGAGAAGATTTCTTTCTTGTAAAAATTGATACAGAACTAGTATCTGTACTTAGACAAACTAGGACGGAGATGTCTCACGATGGTATAGGGGAACTTTGTTCTTCTATAGCAGAGAGTGGGCAAAAGACCCCGGGAGATATTTATGCTTTCGAAGCTTCTCAAGCGGAGCTTTATCTAAAAAGAATTAATGAGCTTTGGAATATGAATTATGATATAAGGAATTTTTCCCAGTATTATATTCCAGAAAAAACAAAGTCTTATTATTTATTTTTAGTCGCTGGGCATAGACGACTAAAAGCCTGTATTAATTTATCTCTGCCGTATCTTACAAATATCCACTTCGACAAGACATTTGAGGATGCGATCAAGTGGCAGCTCGAAGAAAATCTCCACGAGGAGGTACCATTGCCTGACCTCATTAATTCTGCAACTGGTTTTTGGGTACTACTCAAAAAAGAGAATCCCAAATTAACCCTAAAAGAATTTGCTAAAAGACATGTTCACAAAAGTGTCTCTTGGCTTTCTAATGCTCTCAGATTTATTCGGCTTCCTCTTGGCATACAAGAGCTTATTAAAAAGACTGAAATCCAAAAGGGTGTTGGCTATTCAATAATGCTTGAGTTTGCTAAACTTTATGATTTTTCTATTTCAAAGGAGAAGCCTATAACAGAAGAATTTCTAATGTCTTTTATTAATCATTGCATTTCTCACAAATATGCTTTAAGTAAGGTAAAAGAATTTTGTGAGATAAAGCGAGAAGAAATAGAAGGTCAGCAAGAGATCTTTCATCTAGTCCCTGAAGACATAAATCAAGGGACTTTAAGGGCTATAAAAGGGCAAAGAACAAATCACATGAGACAGGCAGAAGATTATCTAAAAGCCTCTACTGTTATTGCAAGGCAGATAACAGATAATTGTAAACGAAGAGCGGCAAAGGTTATTGAAGTGGGCCAGCAAATGCAGCTTATTTTACCAAGCGAATAATATATGAAAAAATTATTTTTTATTATATATTATCCGCTTGTTTTTATTTTCTCTATTTTCTGTTAAAATGAAGCTATAAGATTATGACTATATTAGAATCTGTAAAAGTAGATATATTAAAAATAATGAAAGAATTAAATCTCAATGAAGAGGGGTTAGACTTTAATGTGTCATTTATAGAAGAAGCTAGTAGTAAATTCGGAGATATTTTTACGAATGTTTCTTTAATATTAGCAAAAAAGGCGAACAAAAATCCTATTGATTTGGCAGAAGAGTTGTCAGAGGGGCTAGGTGATGAAAGTC
>JBDKGJ010000016.1:0-2948 GCA_039798205.1 Candidatus Parcubacteria bacterium
GTACAAATCACCCGAAGAGTACCTCCTCGTTTTATCATTTTACAATTTCCACAAATTGTTTTGATTGATGACTTTACTTTCATGAATTAATACAAAAAAATAATAAACTAAATTCTTGTAGTTTGTAGGGAGAGTATACTATAAAACCTATAAAAATGCAAATCTTTAAAGGAAAAAGCTTCTCCGCCTACGAACTTCTACATTCTTCTTATGATTCGACCCTTTCCTCCGTACGGATCAAGCTCAACTAAGACTTTGTCCCCTACGAGTATCTTTATCTTAAAAACCTTTATTTTGCCTTTTAAAAAGCAGATTAAATCTTTTGGACTATCATCAAACTTTACACGGAATAGAGCTGCTGGAAGAGCCTCTATGACTCTACCTGACTTTACTTCCAGACCCTCCTCTACTTCTTCTACTACTTTTTCATCATTCATATTATTTTATTTAAATATTTTTTTATTTTAATTCTTCTTCTATTGATATCTTTTTTACATTATTAGAAAATGACCTACTCCAAAACGGCTTGAGACTGAAAGTAGCGCTGACAATAGAAGTTTTGTAATTTTTGATGACTTCACTAAATATAGAGCTATTTTCACCTGCCAGAGATCTTTTGAGATTGTCTTCATTGTATGTGAATACTAGTCTAGCCTTACCTGTTATCAAGACCTTTATCACACTATCATCCAAGTCTGTATCGGGATCTAGAGTAAAAGTAAGATTTTCGGCCTCATCTAATCTAACAGTCTCTAGCTCATTGTAGCTATCTTTCAAAATCTGCTTTGCTAACATCTTTGCCAAGATCTCTCTTTTTATAGAAATCAAATTTAAAGTACCGACTAATTCATAAGAGTTCTGATCTGAAGAGATGAGGACTGATTGATTGTCAGTATAATTTATTATTATATTCTTGTAAAGGCTAAGATAGCCTTCATGAGAAAAATCTTTAGCTCTTTCTAGTAATGTAGAATTCAGATCAATCTTTAAATCTCGATTAGCAATGGCAATATCGTCGGAAGATACTGTTTGCACAGTTCCTGACATGCCTCCTGTCATACTAGATGTAGATTTAGCATAAAATCCTGAATATCTAGGAGAGCCTTTGAAACCTGGTATAGTAAATTCGGATGGACTTATATTATAAGCTGGACCAAAGCTATCTGCAGATACTTTTGCTTTTATGGATCCTGGCTGAGTGCCGCTCTTACCTGGCACCGTGACGCTATCACTTATCCTAAAAATTTTGCCGTCTTTGGTTTGAAATCTTGTGTTTTTAATAAGTATTTGAGGAGAAGTAGAATAATTGTTGTAGACAGTAATCTCTCCTACAGCTTTTTGGTTTACTTCTTTTGGAGCTGACTTTAGCACAGTCTTTGAAAGTGAAGAGGAAGCATTATCTATCAAAATATCTTCTTTAAAGATTAGGAAGGTATCGGAAATCTCTATGTCTTTCCATTTTGGATTTACCACTACTTTAGCTGAATCAAAAAGAAAAGTATAAGCAAAAATAAAAAATAATACTAAAAATATTAAAGAGAAAGTGAAGATCTTTCTAATTCTTCTTCTTTTGTTTTTGGAATGGCGAAAAGTCTTGATGTCTTCTTCACTAAATTCTCGTTTTCTATTATTAAAAAAGGAATCCCTTTTTAATATATCAAACTCCTCTTTTGAAACAGGTCTAGAAGAATGATTTTTAGAATCAAAATGAGAAGCCGCTCTCATGACAGGAGAGCCTGACTTGGTGTATTCGATATCTTGATAATTATTCTTCTCAAAAATCTCGGCTTTTTTAGAGATATTTTTGTCTACAATATTATGCACAGCCTTTTCTTTTTTGACTACATCTCCTCTAGACTTTGAACTGTGATATGATCTTCGTATATCTCTCATATTGTTTTGTTTTTAAATTATTTTTAGCTTTTAAATCTGTCTGCAAAGAAAAGTCTTCCACCAAAGAGTTTGCATTTGCATAATTTATTTTCTTTATTATAACATGCACTCCTTTTTCATTTTCTCCATTTTCCAGAAAAAACTGTGAATAAGTGTTTTTGCTTTTCAAAACTTTTTCAAAAACCATTCCGTATTTTTCTGTAGTTAGATAAATAAAAGTTGGCACTCTATCTTGAAGAGATATTTGATGAAGTGCATAAATCACTCCACTCACCCAATTGCTAAGAGATATCTCACTTACCAGATCTTGCTCTACATGATGGAGACCTATGTCGTACTCGTGAATAAAAGAAAGCACATCATCATTCCAATATTCAAGAGTGGTCTTGTGAGGCAAGACTTTTATATCAAGATATTTTTTGAGATAATTTTGATTCATGATTATATATATATTTTAGCATGAATCTAAGTGTAAAGAATTTAAAAATAAATAACCCCTAACTTTTTAAAAGTTTTAAAAAGTTAGGGGTTAAAAAATTCTACTGAATAGCGCCCGGGAACCACCAACCAGATCCCCATCCATCTACGAGATAATTCGTTTGAAATGGGAAACTATTAGGCCAAAGAACAAAGATTGCATAATAAAATGTTTTTTTAGAATCTGTTCCTTGAATCCCATTAGGAAATCTTCCGCAGAATTTTGGATATTTTGCATTAAAAGCTGCTAAGACATTAATCTCTACTTTAGGCAGAACTTTTTCGTAATGCTTTTTCAAATCCCCACAAGAAGTATGACTTCTTTTCAAAACAAAGAAAATCTTGTCTGGCAAAGAAGGGCCTACCGGCGCTTCGTTTAAAATGGGTAAATTCATGGATTCTTCCAATAAAAAAGAGCTAAGGGCTTTTTTGGTATCGAGTATCAGCTCTGTGCCATCAGTGGATACCCAAAAGCAAAAATCCGAAATAAAATTGCAGGTAGCACCTGCTACCACTTCAATACGAATAACTTTTTCTTTTCCGGTGATCCTATCACCATCTTTATAAATAATTTCTTC
>JBDKGJ010000017.1:0-3724 GCA_039798205.1 Candidatus Parcubacteria bacterium
TACGACGAGCTGTCTGGAAAGGTGCATAGACTATAGCTCCAAGGATACCAATAATAGCGATAACCACAAGGAGCTCGATGAGGGTAAAGCCTTTTGTTAATTTAATTTTTTTCATATTTAAGATGTACTTTTTATGTTTATATTATAGCAAACAAAAAAACATTATAAGCCATATTTCTAGACACTGTGGAAAAGAATATCTTCTCGAAGCTAAGCGTTCGTCACAATAGAAAACATCGGTATCAATATAGCAGCTAGTAGCAATCCTACACCACCTGCAAGAAGTATGATAAGAGCTGGCTCTATGAGAGCAAGTGCTGTATCTATCGCAGTAGAAACTTCTCTCTTATAAAAAGAAGAAAGGCTACGCAAGATATATCCTAGCTTACCTGTCTCCTCTCCAATCTTTGTCATCTGAACTAAAATATTTGGTAATTCTTCTTCTTCATAAAAAGACTGGGACAAGGATTTGCCACCTTTGACTTTTTTTGAGACTCTCACTAATAGATCTTTGTAGACCACATTGTCTACCACATCAGATGTTATCTCTAAGGCTCTCACGATCTGCACTCCTGAGGATAGCATAGTGTCGAGATTGTCTGTGAGGCGTGACAAGAATACTTTCTTGTACAAAACATTAAAGACTGGAATTTTCAATTTAAAATAATCCACATACTGTCTTCCAGAAGGAGTCTTGCTAACAGAATAAAGATAATAAACAAGAAAAGCTACTACTAAAAGTATCAAGACTCCGTAGTCTCTGGCAACATTTCCGATACCTAAGACTACCTTTGTTATAAAAGGAAGCTCTTGACCCTCATTCAAAAGCATTCCAGCCAGCTGAGGAATAACAAAGACTATCATGACTATCATGACTACAACAAATGTACTCGTCACGAATATTGGATAAACAGAAGCTTTTTTTATTTTTTGAGTAAGGTCAAAATTCCTATCCATGTAGTCAGCAAGATAATTGAATGATTCATCTAATTTCCCTGACTCTTCTCCAGCTTTTATAAGATTGGAATAAAATGTACCAAAAACTTTGTCATACTTACTCATAGAAACAGAAATAGAAGATCCTGCCTGAATATCATCACCTATTAAATTTAAAATTCTTTTTAATTCGGGATTTTCTGTTTCTGTAGCGACTAACCTAAAGCTCCTTAAAGCTGATATTCCAGATTGAAAAAGAGTAGCTATTTGCCTAGAAAAGACTACGATGTCTTTCTCTTTAACTTTTGGACCAAAAAATGGCAATTTAAAGCCAGTATTGGGAGTGCCGAAGAGATTTTTCTCTTCAAATGGCTCAAGAGACACAATGATGAGCTGTCTATCCTGAAGTATACCGATAGCGTCGTCTTCATTTGCCCCTTCTATCTTTCCTTCTAGTCTTGCTCCATCGCTTTTTATCGCTTTATATTTAAATAGCATAAAAATTAAATCATTTTTTCTAAGGCGCGAGGATTGCGAGAGTTAGCCATAGCTACCTCAAGAGATATCTTTCCTGAACGGACCATCTCGGAAAGATTCCTATTAAAATCTATCATGCCTTGATCTTTACTTGTCTCTATTACTATATCTATCTCATGTATCCTGTCATCTCTTATTAGATTGGCAACGGCTGTGTTATTTAAAAGTAATTCATAAGCTGGAAGCATCGATCCATTTACTCCTGGTATAAGTCTCTGAGAGAATACCCCAAGCAAAGAAGATGCAAGCTGCATACGGACTTGATCCTGCTGTTCTGCAGGAAATGAATCTATGATCCTATTTATAGTCTGTGAAGCGGAATTGGTATGAAGAGTAGATAGCACCAGATGCCCTGTCTCTGCTGCTGTGACGGCAGCAGATATAGTATCTATATCTCTCATTTCTCCGAGCATTATCACATCTACATCTTGCCTAAAGGCCTGCTTTAGAGCTAAATGGAAAGAAGAAGTATCCATACCGATCTCTCTCTGGTCTATCACTGATTTGTCATTTTCAAAAATATATTCTATAGGGTCCTCGATAGTCACGATATGTTTTCTGTCTGTAGAATTTATTTCATTTACCATAGTGGCTAGAGTAGTAGACTTTCCTTGACGCACCGGTCCGACTACCAAAAATAGTCCTTGCTTTTGGTGAGCAATCTCAGATAATATCGTAGGAAGTTGTAATTCATCAAAAGTCTTTGGCTTTGGGACAAGTCTAAGAGAGACTCCTACCAAGCCTTTTTGAAAATATGCATTACCACGAAGTCTGTATTCTCCAAGATGCTCGAAAGAAAAATCCAGCTCTTGCTTTATCACAAAATCATTGAATGCTCTCTCTGATACTAGAGATCTCAAAAAGCCTACCGTGTCTTCTGATTTGAGAGGCTCTTTATGAAGAAGATTAATAAGCTCACTATTAACACGAAGTACAGGAGGAGCCCCGACTATCAAATGTAGATCACTACCCTGCTCTTTTACAAGAGTTAAAACTAATTCATTAAGCTCGCTTTTATAATCCATAAAATTTAATAGCTAAAAAATAAAACGAATTTATTATGCTTTTATTATAGCACTAATCCAAAGAGAAAATAAAAAGAGTTATACACAAAACACCTCTCTAATTCTAATTAGAGAGGTGTTTTTACTTAAATAAAAATTATAAGATACCCATTATCTTTTTGGCTATGAATTCTGGAGCTTCTTCACTCGAGTCAAAAGTCATATCTTCTCGGTTTTTTAGTGTAAAATAAGCATTTACTCTTTTCATGAAACCCTCTTCATTGAAGACGCTGGCTTTTTGACCGGTAATTGCTGACTTTTCTAATCTCTTTAAAAATCTCTCCCTCAATATCTCTACTGGAGCCTCAATATTCACAGTCACTACTGGAATATTTTTCTCTTCTGCAAGGTTTTTAATATTTTTATTTAACTCTTCCTGTTCTACAGACCCTCCTTCAACTATTAAAGAAATACCATTCTCTAACATCTTTTGTGATACAAATATCAGAGATTCATGTATTAATTTTCTATCTTGTTCCGGAGATTAATCTTAAATTAAAAATTTAATTTTATTTGCCGAAGCTAAAAAAACTTTTTTTAATTTTTCCATTAAAATTTCTACCACTCTTCTTGATCCTGAATCAATAGGACCATTTATTATTAAAACAAATTGGCTATTCATATATTTTCTTTTTTATGTTATTGTTTATGTTGTTAATTATGTATACTATTAATTAATAATAGTATTGATATAATACCACATCTGAAGAGATAAAGCAAAAAATCGCAAAAATAATTTTACGTTTCAATCTTAATACATTAGAGAATTTATACCACTTTCTTTTGCTCCGTATTTAGCGCGATTTATCCTTTGAGATTTTGAGTTTTAATATCTCGTTATTTAGCACGCGACTTTTGATACATCTCGAAGTATCTCGAATGATTTAAAGTTTCATTAAACTTATCAAGTCAAAGACTTGTTCGACAAATGCATGCACCGAATTCGGTGTGCACGATTTTTCAAATTGAATTAATCCACGACCAGCTTCCGCTAGCCGTGCCTTGTTACGACTTACTCCCTGTCACCGATTTTACCTTAGTCCTTCTTACGAAAGCCTTTGGGTATCCCCGGCTCCCTTGAGTTGACGGGCAGTGAGTACAAGAGACGAGAACGTATTCACTGCGGTATAGCTGACCCGCAATTACTAGCAATTCCGACTTCATGAGGGCGAGTTGCAGCCCTCAAT
>JBDKGJ010000018.1:0-5280 GCA_039798205.1 Candidatus Parcubacteria bacterium
GCTATACTGTATATAGTTGTTTCTAAACCAAATTCAAAAATATAAAAATGTATTTAAGATGAAAAAGATATGTATTATTTTATTTGCACTGTTCATTACAACTTTTGTGTCTGCACAATCAAAGTCCGGGAAATGGGCCAGAGCAATTTCTGGCAATAGTTCCATAGAATTGCATATTGCTACTTATATGGCAGACACTAGTATTAAAAAAGGAGATGTGTTATGGAAAAAGACTTCTTTTTTTCTTGTTGATGGAGAAAGAAGAGATGAGGAAGAAGAATTCTTCCCTGGAACAAAATTCCAAATTAATCCGAAAAATTCCGTAGACGCTAGCAAGATCCTTGTTAGCCAAAATGGAAAAATCTATAAATACCATGTCGTATATACGAAATGGTATGTGAAAAAAATATTTTGGAAATAAAATGGATAGAAACCCCGCGGGCGTGCGGGGTTTTTTTATTATATTAATTTAAAACAAATTTATCACGTCCCTTACAGAGATTGCTATCATTAGAAGAATCAGAATCACAAAGCCGGCTCCATTTAATATGGTTTGCCATTTTTCTCCTATTTTTCTACGAGTGACGCTTTCTATAATCACGAAAAGTATTCTTCCTCCATCGAGTGCTGGGAATGGAAGTATATTAAATACAGCGAGTGATATAGAAAGTACTGCAGAGAATATTAATATATAATTTACCCCCATTTCTCTAGCCTCTTTTACTAAAGCAAATATCCCGACCGGACCAGCCACATCTTTCGACACTTCTCCTTTAGTCACAATATTTTTAAGCAAATCCGCAAATCCCAAGACAGTTTGCTCTATCATCCAAATAGTCTTTTCAGCTCCGATTTTTATACATTCCCAAAATTTCAAATGTATATCTGCAAACTTTCCAAAAGATACGCCTATTATCTTTTTTGCTTTTTCATTGTCTACTTTGTAGACTCCAGCTAAAGTGGTAGAAGATACCTCGCCTGTCGCTGGGATTCTATATACGATGGTCACAGAGTCAATCATCCCTCGTCCTTCACCATTAAGGCTATCTTGGAGATCCTTCACTACTTCCTCAGTATTACGCTTTAAATCTAAAGATTTGTGAGTAGAGACTCTCCCGGCGAGATTTTCTTCATTTAAGAAAATATCTTTTATAACATAACCAGTCTTAATACCTGCATTAAAAGCTGGAGTATCTTTGGCGACTCCAGTAATAACTAGGAACTCTTTTCTCACTCTCCCTTCTTCTATAAATTTTTGATATTCAGCACTTGCTCCATCTACTTGAAAAGTAGTGCCGTTGAATACTGATACTGTCACCAAAATAAAAGCTAATAATAAATTCATTATCACTCCGGCCGCTAAAATAAATATTTTTATAAGAGGATGCTTGCTGACAAAATTTCTTTTATATTCTTTTTGGTTGTCTTCTTTTAGCCCATCTTCGCCAAAAATTTTTACATATCCACCTATGGGTAGTGCGTTGAAGCTATACTTGGTCTCTCCCTTTTTAACAGAAAAGATCCTAGGAGGAAATCCAAAAGCAAATTCATCCACTCGTACTTTAGAGATCTTTGCTGCCAAAAAATGTCCCGCTTCATGAATAAGCACCAAAACTAAAAGTATAATAATAAAAATAATAATTGTCATAAAAGTTTTAGCGAAAATTATTCACCTAAGATGTCCTTTTCTTTTTTATTATAAATGTCCTCTAGATCTTTGTTGGCAGTATTTACAAGATTTTGCAGCTCTTCAAGATATCTAGCTTCTTCGTCTTTTCCGAATTCTCCTTCTCTGCATGAATTCTCTATATTTTTCTTTGCTTCTTCTCTTATACTACGGACCTTGACTCTCGCCTCTTCCAACTTTTCTTTTATGACTTTTAACATTCTTTGTCTTGACTCTGTAGTAGGCTTTGGGAAGAATACTCGTAGGCCAGCAGAGTCAGCGGATACAGAGAGACCGAGATCTGCTTCGTTGATGGCCTTTTCTAAATCTTTTAATAAATTTTTATCGTATGGAGAGACAAGTAGATTTGTAGGGCTCTCGACACTTATACTAGCTACATGAGAAATGTGCGTCTTTGCTCCATAGGCATCGACAGAGATAAGATCAAGAACCTGAGGCGTCGCAGCACCAGTCTGAATGCTTCGTAGCTCAGAAGACAAATAAGATACTATCTTTTCTTTTTCTTCTTTAAATTTTGTAAAATCGTAAGACATAATTTTAAAATGATTATATAAATATAGATTATATCACAAAAGACTTTTTTATAAAAAGAAAAAGTCAGTATCGATATAAATACCAATACTGACTTTCAAACTAGCTTTTAAAAAGTTAAGAATCTTTTTTAAATTCACTTGCAACTCCCCCTATTAAGCCAAAGAATATTCCAATGAATAGCCCGAAGCTGAATCCCATGCCAAAAAAAAGACTAATAAAATTTTCTAGATCTAAATCTGAACTTGGAGTCACGAATCCATTATGAATTAGAAAATCTAAAAGAGACAAAATTATCCCTAAAAAAAAGACTAATATCAACCCTGAAATAAGAAAACGTATATTCGCCTTAATGTAAAAAGAAACAAATCCGTCCTCTTTGAGATCTTTTAGGTTTTTTTTCTTTATTATATTTAATACTATAAAAAATATAATAAGCGAAACCATTACGGGGGTTGCGATTAAGCTAATATTTTCTGGAAAAATAAAATCGTCCACCTGAAAAATCTTAACCAAATTTCCAATAAGGAAATACTTAGCTATAATAAACATAAAATACCCTACTGGTACTAGCAATAAGCTGTACCAGAAACTTTTTTTAGGAATTTCCAATTTATATTTTGGAACTCCACTGATTTGATTATCCATTTTAAATGATTATATGAAAGAAAATTGTTTACTAAAAGGGATAATACCATTATATTACATTATTTGTCAATAGCTAGAATCGGCAATTTAAGTGAGAGATATTCTAATATAGTTTTGCCGCTACTTGAGTTGTTTTTGATATATTTTATACACAAGGCTAGATCTTCTAGATCTTCTGTTAGATTTCTTGATTTATTTTTCTTGATTATATCTTTTTTATAAATATTAAAAATCATTTCTTCTAGTTTGAGTAAAAATCTCTCTACAGCCTCCCTGTCCGCTCTTTCTTTTCCCTCTTCTTCCTCAGCATATTCATCTTTTTTGGCTAGTATTTCTTGTACACCCGCAAGACTCATTCTGTCTAATTTCTTTGATCTTAAAAAGAGTTTGGCTAAATCATATACTTCATCATATTCTTTTCCTCTTTCTTCTCCCCTAGCACTGTCTATCCTATAGACTCTAGAAAGTACTGTCTTCAAGATCTTTCCCCCTATAGGAGCTATCAAAATAATTTTGATATTTTCTGGAGTCTCTTCTAGAAATTTAAGAAGAGCATTTTGTGCTTCTCTACCAATAGAAAAAAAGGATAATAGGATAAATCTTTCCGCCTCGGCTTTTATTTTTCCTTCTTCTAGTATATATCTCGCCTTTTTAACATCAAATACTTTGAGATTCAAAAAAAATGAATTAGGACTTTTTTCTTTTATTTTTTGTTCTAGAAAGTGAAAAACTTCTTCTCTATTTTCGGTATGAATAAGAAAAGCATGATGCTTTGTATTATTTATTTCTTTAAAAATATTTTCTAGATTTGTAATACTATTCATATAAAAATGATAGCATAGATAATTATCTTTTGGCCAAGATAGATCTCTTGTATACATCGAGATGAGTAAGGGCGAGACCGGTACCTTTTGATACACAAAAGATTGCCTCATTCGCTAGCTCAGCCCTGACACCTGTTCTTCTCTCTACTAATATAGGAAAATGACGTAAGAGAGAAGTCCCTCCACTCATGATAATCCCATTATCAATAATATCGCGAGAAAGCTCTGGAGGAGTCTCTTGAAGAACGGATTTTATTGCTAGGATTATTTGTTTTAATTCTTTATCTATTGCTTTAGTAATCTCATTTGTCTTTACTTCTACTGTTCTTGGCAACCCAGAAGCGACATCTCTCCCTTTAACTTTCATTATTAGCTCTTCTTCTAATGGAAGAGCTGACCCTATCTCCATCTTCATCTCTTCTGCCGTAGTCTCTCCAATCACGAGATTGTGAGACTTTTTCATGTATTCGATTATTGATTTATCCATTTTATTGCCAGCACACTTTACAGAGTTTGCGCAAACTATACCACCAAGAGATATCACGGCCACATCGGTAGTCCCCCCTCCAATATCTACTATTATTCTTCCGCTTGCTTCGTGAATGGGTATCCCAGCCCCTATAGCGGCCAAGACTGGCTCTTTGACTACGTAGGCATTCTTTGCACCGGCTTTTATGGCAGCCTCGATTACTGATCTTCTTTCTGTGCTTGTGACGCCACTTGGTACAGATACCATTACTTCTGGTTTAAAAATATTAAATCTAGGCAAAGCTTTATTTATATAGTACCTGAGCATAGCTTCTGTCACTTTATAATCAGCTATAACTCCGTCTCTAAGGGGCTTGTAAGCGATGATTGCATCAGGTGTCTTTCCTATCATTTCTTTAGCTTTATTACCAATAGCAAGTATCTTATGTTCATCTTTTGAAATAGCTACTACTGAGGGCTCGTTCAAAACAATCCCTTTTTCTGGGACGTACACTAAAGTGTTAGTAGTACCAAGATCTATACCTAGTTTTTTAACAAAAAAAGCCATAAATATTTCTTATACTTTATCATAGAAAGTAGATAAAAACAAAGTCATTTTTAAGGAAAATGGCAAGAGCTTAGTATTTGCTATAATTATAAAAATAAAAAAATGTATATCTTAAAAATAATACCAATAGCTAATGGACTACCGGAAAAATATTTTTCTTATTTTTCAAAAGACAAGACTCCTTTAGGAGAGTTAGTAGAAATAAAAATAAAATCCAGAAAGATTTTTGGCATAGTCAAAGAAATAAAAGATCTAAAAGAAGATAAAATAAATATCAAACGCCACAAATTCGCTTTAAGAAAAATAGAAAGAATAGTCTCTCCTAATTTTATAGCAGAAAAGCTATTAAAAAGTATTGATAAAGTGAGTCTTCTTTTAGGCGGAGACGAGGGAGAGCTTTATTCGTCTTATATACCAATATCATTTTTAGAAAGTGTAGTAGAAAGAAAAGATTTCAAAAAAAGAAAAGAAAATAAGAAAGAAAAAGAAGAACAAAACTTTGGGAAAAAGGCCCTCTTAATGAGTCAAGAAAGAAGATTTGCAAAGTATAAAGA
>JBDKGJ010000019.1:0-4080 GCA_039798205.1 Candidatus Parcubacteria bacterium
AAATTTGAAGAATCAAGAAAAATATCCTCCGGATTTATCTCTCCGCCTTTTCTCTTTTTCTTTTTGCCGAGCACTCGACCTAGAATATTTTTTACCATGTAAAGATTATAATACTTTTACGTGCCTATCGCAAAACAGGACTCAAAAAACGAAGCAAAATAAAAATAGAAAAAAAAATAGTAGTCAAAACCGGAAAATTAGTAGTAGACAAAGCAAGATCAAAAAAAATACAAAAAATAAGTAAAAATACTAATATCACTACTTTTAAGATAACTATTATATTTTGTTTCAGGATTTTCATTAGTGTTAGATTTATTAAATTAATCTTTTGTTAGGATATAAAAAGTATGACTAGTCCTCGTATTATAGTATCCCTTGATTAAAACATCTTGAAAAAAAGAAGCTTCTCTTTTTTCTACTCTGGAGACAATGCCTACCGCCTTTCTATCATCACTCAAAAGATAAAGTATCGTCTCAGGAGAGATCTCCATACTTTCTGGAAGCTCTGCATAAAAATCCCCACTCCCAATACCATATATATCTAAAATAGTATTTTCTTTTTCGTTTTTCATTAATACTTCTACTTTGTTTTCATTCTTTGAAAAAAGTTTCAGAAGAGAAGTATTCCTATCTATACTCTCTATCTCGCCGACAGCTAGATTGGGATATAAAAACACTTTGTCTCCCTTTTCTACTCCATCGACAAACCCTTTGTCGAGCAAAAGTGTATCATATATGGATGTAAAATCTTTAAAAATAGGTTTGGCAGAAATTGTATTTTTGTTCCCTATATCGATAACATTTGAAGAAGATGCTAGACTAGCATCTTGCTCGAGAGAGCCTCTTTGGCTTTCAGATAGCTCTACTATCTTTTCTTTTTGATTTTCTATCTCTATTTTTAATAAATCTCTTTCTTTTACTAAAGAATTTCTAGAAGAAAAATAAACACCCATTTGTGGGAAAAAATTATAAATCTTAGAGGCTGTATCATTTAATTTTTTGAGAAATACTCCTGACTCATTTATTTTATTAGAATTAGTGTCTCTATTACTTCCCAAAAAATATTTGAGACTAGAGAAAGAGAAAACAAAAAGAATAAAAATGATTATAAAAATAATATTAACCTTTAATCTTTTGCTTTCTTGTCTATTCATAACAATATAAATTATAATACAAGAAAAATTAATTTACTATAGATATGTCTTTAGCGTCTTTTATGAGGAGCTCTGTATATTTATCTATATTAGAAAGCACGACCCCAGCCCCTACCGCGACATCGAGGAGTGGATTTGTAGAAAGCACAGCTTTTACTTTTAAATGTGATTCGAAAAGCTTATCAATATTTTTGATCAAAGATCCTCCCCCTGTCAAAACAATACCATCTCGCAAGATATCACCCAGGACTTCAGGAGGAGATACTTCTAGCACCTCTCTAGCGCTGTCAACGATTTGAAAAAGACTACTATACATAGCTTCTCGAATATCGACATCACTAACAAGTATTTCTTTTGGGAGGCCGGTCACCAGATCTCTACCTTTTACTGGCATCTCACGTATTGGAGCATATTCATCTCCTAGAGCAGATCCTATTTCTATTTTTATTTCTTCTGCGGTCTTTTCTCCTATTAATACTTTGTATTGGCTTCTTATGAAAGAGATAATGTCTTGATTCATCTTGTCTCCTGCTACTCTCAAAGTCTTTCTTATCACAATCCCAGAAAGAGAAAGTATGGCGATATCAGTAGTACCTCCGCCGATATCTATTATCATAGATCCTGTAGGAGTATCTACTGAGAGACCCATACCTATAGCTGCTGCGGCCGGCTCTTCTATTATATATACTTCTCTAGCTCCAGCTGATATAGCTGCGTCTTCTACAGCTCTTATTTCGACATCAGTGATGCCGATAGGTATGCCTATGACGACTCTTGGACGGAAAAACTTTTTATTTATACTATTTGCTTTATTTATTAAATAAGACAAAAATTCTTCTGTCACTTCATAGTCAGATATCACTCCATCTATGATGGGTCTCACTACATTTATGTGCTCAGGCGTCCGGCCCATCATATTTTTTGCTTCTCGTCCAAGGGCAACTATCTTACTTGTCTTGTTATTTATCGCTACCACAGATGGCTCATTTATGACTATTCCAGTACCGACAAGACATACCAGAGTATTCGTAGTACCTAGATCTATCCCAATATCATTTGAAAATTTGCGAAAAAGTCTCTTAAACATAATAATTAAAAGTCCTTATATATTATCACAAAACATCATACTTGACAAAGTATACTTATTTTTATAGTATAAAAGAAGTAACTCCTTTTTAAACATTTTTAAAATAAAATTTCTGCATATGAAAAATGAAGTAGCAATAAAACAAGTAGGAAACCCTAATGTTCTCACCTTTGACTTCTCTAATTTTGAAGAAAACATAAATGAAGGAAATAGCCTTGTGCTTGAAAATGAAGATGATGTAGAATGTGAGGAGTTTAATTTGCCAAAAACAACAAAAGATCTTTGTCACGAATTATTTTCTATAGACGGTATTTTTGAAATAAATTTATTCACAAAGCGAATATTTATTACTAAACTAAGCTCTTTCGAGTGGAAAGATCTTCTGCCGAAAATAATTAAGGCTCTGAAAAAGATTTTTGGGGGAGACTTAGAGACAACTAATTAAACAACCCTGATAAGTCCCGTGTATGGCGGGACTTTTTCTTTTAAAAACTATTTAAAAAATCCACTATTCCAATAATTTCTCCATCTTTCTCATTTCTCTTTTTCACCTCCACCCCTCCATTTTGCAAAGACTTCTCTGAGACGACGACGCGAGTCGGGATACCAATAAGATCCGCGTCACTAAATTTCTCTCCGGCTGATTTGTTTTCTCTATCATCAAAAAGCACTTCGACATCATTCTCAATTAATTTAATATAAATTTCTTTTGCTTTTTTAAACACTTCATCACTGGCATCTTTTGCTAAAGATAATAGATGAATCTGAAATGGCGCCACACTCTCTGGCCAGACTATTCCCTTTTCATCAGCAAAGACTTCTACAATAGTACCCATGAGTCGAGTAATGCCGATACCATAGGAGCCCATAAATACTTTCTCCTCTTCTCCTTCGTTATTTTTATAAGTGAGGTCTATAGGGTCAGAAAATTTATATCCTAATGTAAATATATTTCCTACTTCGATAGCCTTTTTTTCTACAAGATTTCCTCTTTCTATCTCCAGATCTGTTAACACTTCATCTGTAAGTACCTCTTTATTTACAGCTATCTTTTTTTCTTGGTCAACATAGATAGTATCTTCTCCTGCGTCTGAGATAGTCTGAAATTCGTGCGAGAATTTTGAAAATGTTCCTCCGCTAGCAAAAGTAAAATAGGTTTTCTCCCCTACACCAACTCTATCAAAAACATTTCTATAAGCTTCTTCTGCTTTCTCATAAAATTCATCATGCTCTTCTTTATTTTTTGAGAAAGAATAAAGAGCTTTCCAATAAAACTCTCTTCCCCTAAAAAGCCCGGACTTACTTCTTGCTTCATTTCTAAAAATAGTTTTAAAATCATAAGGATAAACAGGTAGATCTTTGTAAGAAGATATATACTGCTTCATAATGTTTGCATAAGCTTCTTCATTTGTAAAAGAAAGTCCTACTTCAGAGCCATTTTTTAATTTTGTCTTAAACCAATTATCAACTACTTCATCACTCCATCTATTCGTCTTTTCCCAAACTTCTTTGGCTTGAATCGCTGTCGTCTTCATTTCTACACCTCCTATCTTATTCATTTCTTCTCTGATTATATTCTCAATTTTTTGAATAACACGAAGTCCAAGTGGTAAAAGAGTATAAACCCCTGCCATCTCTTTGAAGATATAGCCGGCTTGAATGAGAAGTTGTGCGTTACGAGCTTGCTCGTCTGCTGGGAGATCTTTTTTGGTTTTTGTAAAAAGTTTTGATTGGAGCATAATTTTAAAAAGTTTATAAAATATATGTTTATTTTACATTATTTTTCACGATATCCAAACACTTGACATGCAAGTTGGGATATGCTATACTGTATATAGT
>JBDKGJ010000020.1:0-2728 GCA_039798205.1 Candidatus Parcubacteria bacterium
GGTCAAGAAAATATTTTTTGCAGAAATTTGATCCGAAAGAGGAGTTGAATAATCCAGGATTCACAAACAGAAAAGCTTATTCCGAAGAAGAAATGCAAGAGTTCAAAAAATTAATGCAAAAGTATGTAGGAAATGTATTTATACGGTGAAATTATAGTATAATAGAGGTATGAAAATATATTTAGCAGCGGATCATGCTGGTTTTGAAATGAAAGAAAGTATAAAGCTTTTTTTGGAGGTAGAAAAAGATGAGCTATTAAAAGAATTCTCAAAGATTGGTAGAGTGATCCAAGATTTAGAAATAGTAGATTTTGGAGCTTATGAGTACAAATCTACAGACGATTATCCTAAATTTATTTCTGTTTGTGCGGGAGCCCTCTCTGGTGACATCTATGCGGGAATAAAGACAAATATAGCTATAGTCTTTGGTGGCTCTGGAGAAGGTGAAGCAATAGTGGCTGACAAGTACAAAGGAGTACGAGCCGGGGTTGTGAACAGTGAAAATATCGAGATAGTAAAGCTGCTCCGAGAGCATAATGACGCCAATATTCTTTCCATTGGGGCGAGATTTATCAGTGAAGATTTTGCAAAAAAAGCTACAAGAGTATTTTTGTTAACAAATTTTGCTCCAGTAGGTGAGCATGACAAAAAGACAAGACACGAAAGAAGGATAGAAGAAATAGGAGATATAGAAGAGACTTTGAATCCAAAAGTAAGCAAAGAAGAGCTAGATGAACTCAATATTTTACAAGATATGAGAAATAGTAAAGAAGATAATTAGAATAATTATGGAGATAATCCCTGCAATTTTAGAAAAAGACTTTTTAGAAATAGAGAAAAAATTATCTTTCTTGAGAGATGTAAAAAATAAATATGGTCTAAATTTTAAAGTTGTGCAGATAGATCTTTGTGACGGAAGATTCGTAGAAAGTCTCACTTGGCTTCCAGATGAGATTCCCCAAAATAAAATAGAAGATATTTCTTCTTTTAAAACTTTTTTTGATATAGAGTATCACTTGATGTGTAAAGATATGCTAAGTTACTTTGTAAAATTAAAGGCACTTAATCCTAAAAGAGTAGTGATACATATAGATCATATATTATTTGGAGAAGAGATAAATAAAATAATACAAGAAGCAGAGAGTAGTCTTATAAAGCTCACGATCTCGGCTAGGATTTCTTTTTTGGAAGATCACAAAGAAGATATTGCTTTATTTTTATCACAAAATATAAACATAGACTTACAGATAATGGGTATAGAAAATATCGGTATCCAAGGACAAGTTTTTGATGAAAGATGTTTAAGTATTATAAAGTTTTTTAGAGATAAATTTTCTAGAGATGAGCTTTTTATACAAATTGATGGAGGTGTTGATAACAATACGATAAAAAAGATTGTGGGAAGTGGTGCAGATGGAGCAGTAGTAGGGTCATTTCTTTTAAAGAGTATGGAAGAGACAGGATTTATTTCTAATTTTAAATCTCTACAATATTAAAAAAGACAGTTTATGAGTTTGTGGTATAATGTTAGTATGAAAACCTTGTCTAATGATGAATTGGATGCTCTAAATAGGGTAGTAGAAGATGTTGAGATTTCTGTTGACACACAATTTTCTAATTTTGGAGATGAATACAAGAATAATCTTAAAAGCTTGGCTCCTATATTTACTGGGATTTATTTTAAGGCTCTTAACCACGACCCAAAGAATAAAAATTGGAAAAATCGTGACCTCGTCTTTTGTCTTAATAATTATTCAAATATAATAAAAAATATTGTAGAGGTTCACGCTGGGTATACAGACTTTTCTCTTTTGGATAAATATTTGTTAGAAAATGATTTTGGTATAAAAGAAAATAGCTTTGGAGAAGCCATAGGTGACTATATTTTGAATAGAGAAAGTGAAGAGAGGCACCAGAAGTATTATTTCGTGGTTCTTAGTGAGCTAGACATACTCTCTAGTCTAGCTTCTTTGGAATTTATCATAAAGAATAAAATGAAAAGGATTATTGTGATAGCCTATACCAAGACAGACAATAAATCTATAAATCAGGAAAACAAATTAAACGGCAGACTAATCAATCTGGGTTTTGATACTCTTGTCATTAGTGGAGAGGATGTCTTGCCTGTATGTGATGCTATAGCTTATGCGAAAAAGCTGGAAAAGCCAAGTATTATATTAGCTAATATTAATTAAAATCATGCTTAATACAAATTTATTTTTAGAAGAAAAAATTAAAGAAAGTCAGGCAGAAAGAGCTCTTTTGACTTTATTAAATTTGAATAAAGGTAATAATACGATATTAAGGGTTGACACAAAAGAAGAATCCGTTTCTTCTCAAAAGTATTTACTTAATGCCGAAGACGCTCTTTCTGTTGCAGGGGTACTATCTTCTTCTCAAGAGAAGAACGTCTTTGTTTTGAATGAAACATTTAACGAGAATTTGAAAAATCTTTTTTCAAACCTTAAACAAAATTTCCAAAAACTTTATCTTAGCCTTCATTCTTTCCCGAGCTCTTTGCTTCTTAGAGGTGTTAGTGTATCTATTTTAAATATAATCTCCGGCGACAGAGCTTCTCTCTCTGTAAAAGATCAGGAAATGAAAAATGACATAGCTCTTCTTAGAAATTTTGGAAAGATTAATATATTTTTACCAGCAGACGCTAATGAGCTAGAGTATCTTTTAAAGATAAATGAAAAAGGATTTTATAAAAATCAAAACAATAATC
>JBDKGJ010000021.1:0-3476 GCA_039798205.1 Candidatus Parcubacteria bacterium
AATTGAACTGATATCTTTTAAAGACGGAGATCTTTGTAAATATTCTTCAGGAGCCTTTGTAATGAAGGTCACTATTGAGGAGATTTCTAAAGATAAAAAAACAGCAAAGGTAAAAATATTATCTTTGCTCCAAAATGGAACAGGAAGCAAATTAATAGAAGAAGCTTTCAAGGACTTAGTTAAGGACGAAATGACTTTACAGGTGTCTACTTCTAAATTAACTATATTTACTTTACTAAGTAGTTAAATTTTATGGATTTTTTCCTCATCCATTAGGCCTTTTGGCCTTTTTTTTTGTGCTCTCGGACGGAATCGAACCATCAAACCCTCCTTAGGACGGAGGAGTTATATCCATTTAACTACGAGAGCAAGAACAGAATAAATATATCACAAACTTGTATTTTTAATAAACAAAAATCTCTCGTCATAGCGAGAGATTTTTGTTTATGGTTTAGATAGATTTCACTTTAACTTTAGCTTGTCGTGCTTTGTCAATTTTTGGTAGTCTTATAATAAGTAGTCCATGTTTTTCTACTGCCTCAACATTCTCTATTTCAATCTCGTGAGGTAGAAGAATACTTCTTGAGAATGCTCCCCAATACAATTCTCTATAGAAATAATCATCTTCTGATATTTGGGTATTACCATCTCTTCTTCCTTTGACCGTCACCATATCTCTTGTTATTGAGATTTGTAGATCTTCCGGCTTTACTCCTGCTAGCATAGCTTCTATGATAATCTCATTTGGAGTTTGATAAACATCTACAGATAACTCTCCATCTTCTTCCTCAAATTCTTCTTCAGGTCTGAGATTTGCGATAGCTTTTTCCGCATCATTAAATTTTTTAGGACTCTTTCTATCTACCTCGAGCTCTAATTCCTCATCGCCATCCTGATCTTCTACCATGACTGAGCCAGCCAGTCTTTCAAAAAATGATTTTTTTTCTTTTGACATATTTTTAATAAAAAGTTTAATTAATTGACTAAAGTTAAAAACGAAAACATTGTTAATGTTAGCTTTATTATACCTATTATTTCTATTTCTATCAATAAAATAATGGGTTAGTTATCCACAAGTAGACATTTTAAGCGATCCATCTAGTTATCATCAAAATATCATCTTCTTCATTCTTTATGTCTCTCCAGACTTCTTCTGTTATAAACGGCATGAATGGATGCAAAGATATAATCTGCTCTCGTAGAAGTATCAAAAGAAGAGTTTGCGCGGAAATTTTGTTTTCTGTATTTTCTATAATGTCTTTTTTGCATTCTTCTATTATAATATCTGCGAAAGTATGCCAAAAGTAGTCGTATAATTTTTCACTCGCTAGATGCAGTCTATAATTTTCTAGATCATTAGTAATATCTTTTAGTTTTTCTTGCCAAGTATTGTATATATTTTTATGATTTTCATTTAGATTATTCATGTCTATATTCCCTCCAAGATCTAAAGTCTTTTCTAAGACAAATCTTGTGGCATTCCAGATCTTATTGGCAAAATTTTTGTAACCTTTAACTTTTTGTTCATCAAATCTTAAATCATTTCCGATAGCTGTACCTGACAAAAGCCCCATTCTGAGAGCATCAGCCCCATATTTTTGAATCATTTCTACAGGGTCTACACCATTATTTAAGGATTTACTAAATTTTCTTCCCTTACTATCTCTTACTAAGCCGTGTATCAAGACAGTCTTGAAAGGAGTCTCTCCTAGATGGAATCCGCTCATAAGTATCATTCTAGAAACCCAAAGTGGTAGTATCTCATAAGCAGGTGACATAAAGGAAGTCGGGTGGAATCTTTGTAGATCTGTAGTATCTTCTGGCCAACCAAGTGTCGAGAAGGTCCAAAGAGCAGAAGAAAACCAAGTATCGAGTACATCTTCATCTTGTTTCCAGTCTTCCCCATTAGGCGCTTTAACATCGCAAAATATTTCTTCACCTTTATACCAAACAGGGATTCTGTGTCCAAACCAGATTTGCCTACTAATACACCAGTCTCTAAGATTATTAATCCAGTGAAAATATATTTTTCTAAAATTTTCTTGAGATATAGTAACATCTCCATTTTCAACAGATAATTTCATTAATGTTTTGAGAGATATTTTATCGCCGTTATTTATTCCGTTTATTTTTTATTTTTTAATTTGAAATTCTTTGTTATCATAAATAAAACATTTTAATTTTGGAATTGGCTCGATAATGCCACCTGTTCGACTAGAAGTTGGCACCGTCTGGTCGACTTCTTCCTCTTTTTCTAGTAGATTATTTTCTTTAAGCCAAGAAACTATTACCTCTCTTGCTTCCAATACTTTTTTATCATTTAACTCTTGAGAAACATTTATCATTTTTGCATATTCATTTATGACTTGCTTTTTTTCGAGATTGTGCCTCTCTGCCATTTCCCAGTCTATCTGAGAGTGGGAAGGGGTTACGCCAAGAGCTCCAGTACCAAAGTCTTTGTCTACTTCTTTATCTGCAATGATTTTTACTTTTATTGGCACATTACAAAAATTTATTTCATATTCTTTTCCCACAAAATCTTTATATCTATCGTCATCAGGATTGACTGCAACGGCAGTATCTCCAACTTTTGTTTCAGGTCTTGTGGTAGAAATAGAAATTGGAAAATCTTTAGAATATTTAAAAGTATAAAATTTTGCTTTTCTTTCTTCACCAACTATCTCATCATCGCTTATGGTAGTTTGTCCCTTTGGATCCCAGTTAACTATTCTATAGCCTCTATATATTAATCCAGCATCATACATTCTTTTAAATGCGGTCATAACAGCGAGCTCTCTCTTCTCGTCCAATGTATAAGCATATCTACTCCAGTCAAGAGAAGCCCCCATTTTTTTGACTTGACTCAAAATAGTGTTTTCACTTTCTTTAGCAAATTTAGAAACACGACCAACCAATTCTTCTCTTCCGAGATCATATCTACTTTTTCCTTCTTCTTTCTGAATGTCCTTTTCTACTCTAGCCTGTGTTGCAATTGCTGCTGAATCTGTGCCAGGTATCCAGAGTGTTCTATTTCCTATCATTCTTTTAAATCTCACTACAGTATCTTGTAAGCTATGCTCATACGCATGTCCAAGATGCAAAACCCCTGTCACATTTGGCGGAGGGAGTACCATAGAAAAAGTCTTTTCTGCATCATTCTCATCTTTTTCTATATATTCAGACTTCAGATTATCAGGATTAAAATATCCAGATTCTTCCCAAGCTTTGTAGATTTTATCTTCTACAAGATTTGGATTATAGGCACTCAAAAATTTTTCTGGTAATGTTTTCATACAGTTTATAGATACCCTACATAATAATATAGGCATTATAGCAAATTTATTCTAAATAAAAAATATTAAATTTATGTTAAAATTCTTTTATATAATTCAAAAAAGAAAAAGAAAAATTATGGCCAATAAAAAAATGACAAAACAAGACAAAATCTTAAAGAGAGTCTCTCCCTTAGCAAAGAA
>JBDKGJ010000022.1:0-3464 GCA_039798205.1 Candidatus Parcubacteria bacterium
TTTATTATCTTTTAATTTTAGAACGGGTTAACTGTATAATTCTATAACAATTTATATATTTTGTCAAATGTCTTAACATTTTTTAAAAGGCGAGCAAAAAATCGGTTTTTATGATAGAATATCCCTATATTATTTAGCTTTAATTTATTTATTAAGCGAGTTTTCACTTGCTATGGAATTATATGGCTTTTTTAGGAAAAATATTCAAAACTGAAGATGAGAAATTGCTCAAGAGACTAGATCCTATTGTAAAGGAAGTTTTTGCTCTGGAAGAAGAGATGAAAGCTTTGAGCGATGAAGAATTAAAAAACAAAAGCCTCGCTTTGAAAAAGAAAATACAAGATGAGATAAAGATAGAAGAAGATATTTTGAATGTTAAAAATCTTGACGATAGAGATCATAAGGCGCAAGCTAGAAAAGTAGTAGACGCTATTTTGGAAAACAATTTAGTCTTAGCTTTTGCTCTTGTCCGAGAAGCGGCGCGAAGATCTCTTAATATGATGCATTATCCTGTACAGATTATCGGAGGAGTAATGATGCATAGAGGAAATATTGCAGAGATGCGCACCGGTGAAGGAAAGACATTAGTCGCTACTCTTCCTGCATATCTCAATGCTCTTTCTGGAAAAGGCGTGCACGTCGTCACGGTCAATGACTATCTTTCAAAAAGAGATGCTGTCTGGATGGGTAAAATTTATGACATGCTTGGTCTTAGTGTGTCAGTTCTCAATCACCAGACTTCTTTTATATTTGATCGTCAGGCCGAGATTTCAAGAGATGCAGAAAAAGAAAAGCTGGAGGAAGTGGAAATAAAAGAAGAGGGAAGCTTCAAAGTAGAAAATGAATTTTTAAGAAAGGTGGGCAGAAGAGAGGCTTATGAGGCTGATATTACTTACGGGACAAATAATGAATTTGGATTTGATTATCTAAGAGACAATCTTGTCTATGAAGAGTCACAATTAGTCCAGAGAGAGCACAACTTTGCAATTGTGGACGAAGTGGATTCTATTTTAATAGACGAATCTAGGACGCCGCTTATAATCTCTTCCGAAGCTTCTGACTCTGACGATCTATACAAAAGATTTGCAAGATTTGCAGATAAACTCACAGAAGATGAAGATTATGAAAAAGATGAGAAGCAAAAAGCTATATCTTTGAAGCCAAGTGGCATAGAAAAAGCCGAAAAAGAATTTAATCTACAAAATTTTTATGCGAGTGATAATGTGAAGCTAGTTCATCATCTCGAGACAGCTGTTAGAGCCAAAGCTTTATTTATAAAAGAAAAGCAATATGTAGTAAAAGATGTTCAAAAAGATAATGGACGCACAGAAAAAGAAGTGATCATTGTAGATGAATTTACTGGGAGAATGCAGCCAGGTCGTCGCTGGAGTGATGGTCTTCATCAAGCTATCGAAGCTAAAGAAAATGTTTATATACAAAAAGAATCAAAAACAATAGCCTCTATAACTTTTCAAAATTATTTTAGATTTTATAAAAAGCTCTCTGGTATGTCCGGGACCGCGAAGACCAGTGAAGAAGAATTTTTCAAAGTATACAATATTCCTGTAGCTACTATTCCGACTCATAAAAAAATAGTTAGAGATGACAAGCAGGATCTCATATTTCAAACAGAAAAAGGAAAATTAAAGGCACTCGTGAGACATATAAAAGAGCTTTTCGAGAAAGGTCAGCCAGTCCTTATAGGTACAATTTCTATTGAGAAAAATGAGCTAGTGTCAAAATATCTCGAAAGAGAAAATATACCTCATACTATTTTGAACGCCAAGAATCATGAGAAAGAAGGAGAGATAATAGCTGGAGCAGGTAGAAAGCACGCTGTCACAATTGCTACAAACAT
Source organism: Candidatus Parcubacteria bacterium (assembly GCA_039798205.1). Lineage (GTDB taxonomy): Bacteria > Patescibacteriota > Minisyncoccia > Phycocordibacterales > UBA5272 > UBA5272. The sequence goes on from JBDKGJ010000022.1 coordinate 1,859, forward strand.
GGCAGGTCGTGGAGTAGATATAAAGCTCGGCGGACCAAATCCTTCTCAAGCTGAAAAAGAAGAAATAAATACTCTCGGAGGCCTCTTTGTGATTGGTACAGAGCGTCATGAAGCAAGAAGAATAGACAATCAGCTAAGAGGTCGCTCAGGAAGACAGGGGGATAATGGGGCTACCCAATTCTACGTATCTCTCGAGGATGATCTCATGAGAGTTTTCGGTGGATCACCAGTCAAAAATATGATGAATAGATTTGGCATCCCAGAAGATATGCCGATAAAGTCCAAAATGGTCTCCAATGTTCTAGAAAGCGCACAAGAAAAGATAGAAGGATTTCATTTTGATGCTAGAAAGCATACACTTCAATATGACGATGTACTCAATCATCAAAGGCAGACTATATATGAAAGAAGAAGGAAGATCCTCTTAGGAGACAAGAAAGAAATAGAAAAAATATTTGAAGAGCTCGTAGAAGTAAAGCCAGAATTTTCTGAATTTATAAAAGAGAAAAGAGAAAAATACGGAGACGAAGCATTTTTTGATGTTATTAGGAATATTTATTTGCAAATAGTGGATCAGTATTTCATGGCGCATCTTGAACATATGGATCATATTAGACAGTCTGTGAATCTGAGAGCCTACGGACAGCGTGACCCTCTTGTAGAATACAAAAAAGAAGCCTTAGCTACCTACAAGGCGATGCAAGCCAAGATGAAAGAGGACTTTTTTAATTTTGTGACTCATATTGATAATATTATAGCTAATATCGAAGCTCAGAAAATCTTACAAACTTCTAAGTTAAAAAATGATACACAAATAGAATCTAATAAAGAAGGTGAGATTGAGCACAAAATAGGAAGAAATGACCAATGTCCTTGTGGAAGTGGTAAAAAAGTAAAGAAATGCGACTGTAGTCAATATGATTACCTGAGAAAGTAGCTGTGATATAATACAAATGTTTTTGATACTATTTTAATAATACAATTAATAATATACAAAATATATGTTTGGACTTAATTTTAATAAAAAACCAAAACCAGTAAAATTTGAAGGAGAACCAGTAAAGCCTATTATCCCAGAAAGAAAAGTAGAAAGCGTGAATGAGAAAGCTTTAAGTTTGGTAAATCAGGCAAGAGAAGTTCTAGATCTTGTCAGAAAAGATCCTTCGATGGTTAATTTTCATAGTGAAATCTCAGGAAGTAAATGGAATCTAGAGTACTTAATCGACATAGAAAGCGAACTAATTAATATGTATAAGACTAATAGTTTTCGAGCTATGGATAATATCCCAAGAGAAGTTAAAGACTTTCAAGAAGATCTTAATCGTTTTCGTTTTTCTAATCACTAATATTCTCTTAATATTTCGAAATATTTATAATGCCTATTTAGTCTCCTATGAAAGATCTTTTAAAGAAAATAATAGTAATAATAATAACTTGGCAAGCTAGATATATCCTCACAAAAAGCTCTCCAAAAATAATAGCTGTGACCGGTAACCTCGGCAAGACTTCTACAAAAGACTTCATTTATGCTGCTCTAAAGAAAAATCTTGTAGCTGAAGATGGCGATACTCTCGTCCTGGCTAGCAAAAAGAGTATGAATAGCGAC
>JBDKGJ010000023.1:0-11277 GCA_039798205.1 Candidatus Parcubacteria bacterium
ATATAAAATGAAAGTCAGAGAAGCTATCCAGTCTGCTATTCTAAAATAAATATTATGTGGGTAAGAATGATAAAAAAGGCTAGTCAAAAATACTAAAAGCAAAAATGCTATCACTAGACTATTTTTCCCGCCTAAGAGCATTGCACACAGAATATACGAGAAAGAAGAAAATAGTACTACATCATGGTGATGTATCCTCCCGTCAAAAAATTTTTTTAAAGCTTGTAACATAGCTTTTCTGCGCAGTGAATGGGACTCGAACCCACGACCCCCGCCGTGACAGGGCGGTGCTCTAACCAGCTGAGCTACCACTGCATTTTTATTACACCAATATGTCATCTCAAATTCTTACTTACCATCTCCGCCCTTATGGCGGTGCTCGCAAATATTCTAACTTGAGCTGAGCTACCACTGCATACTATTTAGCAAACAGATAAATCTATCTACTAAATAATTTATTTATTTTAACATATTTACTTTTTGTTTGCAAAAACATATTTTTAATGGTATTATTTTAAATACCAAATATCGCGGAATGGAGTAAAGGTAACTCGCAAGGCTCATAACCTTGAAACCCAGGTTCGAATCCAGGTTCCGCAACAAGAAAAAACTACACCATCTTTCCAAATGATGTAGTTAGAAATAATTAATCAAAAATCTTTTAAAGAGTAAGATACTCTTCGTAAACCAAAACTGCTTTTCTACCAAACATATACAATTCCACTTTGTTTTTCATACCTTTTGAGGGATAACAGAAATCTTCTGGAAATTCATTTTTGTCTCCATTCATGGATACTAATTTTGCTACAATTTTATATTTCGGAACAAAACCAATATCTTTTTCAAAGTCTTTTCTAGAAAGACTATGGTCAGAAAAATAAATCAATTCAATTGAATAAATTAGTAAACCATACTTATTTTCTCCTTCCGGTCTCCATCTTGCTTTATCTTTTTTAATTTCTGCCTTCACTTCTATTATTTGTCTTCTTTCTAAACATTTAAACAAATCAGACAGTTTAGGTTTATTTTTTGCAAAAATTTCTAAATAAATTTTATGTGCTGGCATTTTATACAAATTTAAGTTTTTAAAATAAGGACAATATCAATGTCGATACTAACATATAATATATCGAGATGTCAATACTTTATTTTTGTGTCAGTAGGTGGGATCGAACCACCGACCTTAGCTTTATGAGTGCTATGCTCTAACCAACTGAGCTATACTGACTTATAAAGAAAATATATCATATTTTCTTTATTTTTTCAAAAACTATTTCTTCTTTAATTCTTTCATCTGTATCGGAGAGACTATTTTTTGTTTTTTGATTTTCTTTAATTCCACCACTAATTCTTTCTTGATTTCTTTTGTATCTTTATTTTTTTCCTCTTTGAGATTTACTTCTACGACTTCTTCTGTATCTATTCTTTTTTCTTTAGTATTGTCTAGCATTATCTTTGCTAAATTATTTAAAAGATTATTTTGTATATATCTTTTTATAGGTCTTGCTCCATAATGAGTATCGAAAGCCGAATCAGTGATAAAGTCTCTGGCTTCTCTTGAGACAGACATTTTTATATTTCTGTCTTTTAATCTCTTAACTATTTTTTCTAATTCTAGATCGACTATCTGAGCAATCTCTTCTTTTTTGAGAATATCAAATATGACTGTCTCATCAAGTCTATTTAAAAACTCTGGTCTAAAGAAATCTTTTAAAGACGACATGACTTTTTCTTTCGTCTCAGAATAATCATACTCGTTGCTATCTTTATTGTTAAACCCATACTTCTCCATATTTTGAATATATTGAGATCCGATATTACTAGTCATAACTATTACAGAATTTTTAAAATTCACAAATCTACCTTTACTATCTCTTAATCTTCCTTCGTCGAGGACTTGAAGTAGAACATTAAATACTTCTGGATGAGCTTTTTCTACTTCATCAAAAAGAATTACCGAGTAAGGCCTATGCCTTACAGCTTCTGAAAGATGTCCAGACTCTTCATATCCGACATACCCAGGAGGAGAGCCTATCAATTTTGATACAGAATGCTTTTCCATATATTCACTCATATCTACTTTGATAAGAGCCTTCTCATCATTAAACATAAATTCTGCGAGCGCCTTCGTGAGCTCTGTCTTTCCTACTCCTGTCGGACCAAGAAACATAAATGATCCAATAGGTCTCTCTGGATCACTGATCCCGACTCTACTTCTTCTTACTGCATCAGATATTTTTTTAATAGCTTCTTTCTGACCTATTACTCTTTTTGAGAGCTCATCTTCCATTCTAGAAAGCTTTTCTTGTTCTGCCTCCAGCATTTTAGAAAGAGGTATACCAGTCCAGCGAGCAACTACTCCGGCGATATCTTCTTCGCCTATTTCTTCTCTCAAAATCCTACGAACTTTCTGAGTCTTTTTTAACTTTTCTAATTTTTCACTTAGCTCTTTATTTAATTTTGGCATCTCGACATATCTTATCTCAGCTATTTTTGCTAAATCTCCTAGAGATTCTTTCGCTTCGCCTTCTACTCGAAGTGCGTCCATCTTCTTTCTTAGAGAAGCCACTTCGTCTAAAAGCTTTTTCTCGTTAATCCAGCGCACCTCGAGACTTTTTACACTCTCTTTTACATTAACTATACCCTCTTCGACTTCTCTCATTCTTGAAATAAGATTTTGATCTTTTTTATTATTTGCTAGATCTTTCAGTAGAGCTTCTTTTTCTATTTGTAATTTTAAAATTTTTCTATGAGCCTCCTCGAGTAAAGGTGGTTTATTTTCTAGAGCTATCTTCATACTAGAGGCTGCCTCATCTATGAGATCTATCGCCTTATCTGGCAAAAATCTATTAGTAATATATCTGACTGACAAATTCACAGCTGCAAGTAGCGCATCATCTGTTATACGTACCCCATGAAATAATTCATATCTCTCTTTTAGACCTCGCAAAATAGCAAGAGTATCATCGACGGATGGCTCCTCAATAAAAACAGTCTGAAATCTTCTAGCGAGAGCGGCATCCTTTTCAATATGCTTTTGATATTCATTTAAAGTGGTTGCTCCTATAACTTTTATTTCCCCTCTTGCGAGAGCTGGCTTCAAAAGATTGGCGACATCATTTCCACCTTCTGCTGCACCGGCTCCAACTATAGTATGTATCTCATCAATAAACAAAATTATTTTTCCTTCACTTCTTTCTATTTCTTTCATTATCTGCTTTAATCTTTCTTCAAATTCTCCTCTAAATTTTGTACCTGCTATGAGCATTCCGAGATCAAGGAGAACTATTTCTTTTTCTTTTAGAGATTCTGGGACATCATTTTTTGCAATACGATTTGCAAGACCCTCTACTACAGCTGTCTTTCCAGCTCCGGGCTCACCTATAAGGATAGGATTATTCTTTGTCCTACGAGAAAGTATCTGCATGACGCGCATAATCTCATCGTCGCGACCAATGACTGGATCGAGTTTGTCATTTCTTGCTAATTCAGTGAGATTCCTTGTGAATTTTATCAGCCATTTATTTTTCTTTGGTTGCTCCACATCTTGAATGTTTTGATTTTTAAATTCTAAAATTAGATTTTTAACTACAAGAGTATCTATTTTAAATCTCTGAATAACATCTTGAGTCTTTCCTTCTACATTTAGAATAGCTAAAAATAAAGAATCAACACCAGCGAATTCATCTCCGATCTCTTTTGAAATATTTAAAGAATCTTGCAAGACTTGTCCGAGCTCAGGAGTAAGGTACATCTGATAGCTCGAGGACAAAGTAGTCGCTGCCGGCTGACCTTCGAGATTTTCTATTACTACATCTAGCATGAGTACGTAGTCCACTCCCATTCTATCTAAAATGGGTATGACTATACTATCTTCTAGAAGAAGTGTGGCGGCTAGGAGATGTAGTGGCGTGACTTGATTTTGATTTCTCTCTACTGCTATCTCATGTGCTCTACGAATAGCTTCTTTGGCTTTTGTTGTAAAATTGTTAAATGCTGGGGGCATATTCTAGTTTTTTTATAAATAAATTTTATAATTACTTTTTAAATCTTTCTTCCACTATTTTCCAATCAATATTTTCTAAAAATGCGTTTATATAGTCTGCTTTCTTCAAGCCAAAGTCTAGTATGAATGCATGCTCTAGCATATCGATACACAATAAGACTTTTGAGTTGGCGAATACTCCAGTGTCATGCTCTTCAAACCATACAGTAAAAATATTGTCAGTCTCATTTTCTTTTAGTACCGCTACCCAGCCGATGCCTCGAGCCATACCAGTAGACTTTAATATTTCTATAAACTTTGGAAAGTCTCCGTATGCTTCATTTATTTTTGCTACCAAGCTACTATTTAGATCTATTACGTTTGGAGTTTTTGAAAGAGATTCGAAATATATTTCGTGTAATTTCATCCCATTGTATTCCCAGCTTAGCCTTCTTCTCATTTCTGCCGCTTCGATACTATTCTTATCCAGTCCGTCGCTTCTAAGCTTTTCGAGAATACTATTTATATTTTTAACATATCCCTCATAAAGAGTAAAGTGAGTGTTGAGGGAATTATCTGAAAAACCTTTTAATCCTAATAAATTCTTATAATCTTTTGGTGTGTACATATATATTTGTATAGATCAATTTTATCACAAAAGATGACATTTTACATATTCCTTTATTTTTTATAGTATAAAAGAGTCAAAAATATTCGTTCATAAAAATCTAAAGAGATGGAAAAATTAATAAGCACGTTTGTGCATATGAATCTGGACTTACTACAGAATAGTGTTTCAATGGAAAATTTTCCGGACGGGCAAAAGAAATTATATTTGTCTCCAAGAGCAACAACACAGTTTCTAAAAAAACTGTTAGAAGAAATGCGAGGTCAGCAAAAAGAAAGTGACAGATGGATCGGTAGATTAGCTGAAGATGAGATTTTAACACTACTCGATAGACCGATAGTGCGCAATCAAATAATAGTCAAAGTAGAAGACAGAATAATTGTAGGAGAAGAGGCTCTTTGTGATTTTTTACAAAGAGAACTGGAAAAATATTTCCCAGCTTAAGCCTGGCTCTTATTTGCAATCCCGCGCATTTTGGCGGGATTTTTTATTTTCTAAATTTATAATAAATCTCTTTCAAGACTTTCACAAATCTATCTAAATCTTCTTCTTTAGTATCTTTGTCTATCGTGACTCGGATAGTCTCTCTAGCTACCTTTTTTGACTTGGTGATGGCATAAATGACATGACTATACTCGTCACTCTTTGCGCTACACGCGCTCCCCGCAGATACTGCGAACCCTCTCTGATCTAGGCGAAGGGTCATCTCATCAGATGGAAAGTCTGAAAGATAGATAGATAAATTATTTGGTAGTCTCTTAGCTATCCTATCTTCTCTAGCAATACCAACTTTTTCTTTCTTCCAGTCGTTCTCATTCCAAGCTCCATTTAATTTAGCATCAGGAATATTTTTCAAAATATTTTCTAATAAATCATTTCTCTTAGTTGCAATACTTTCTAAAACTTTCTCGTTCTTAATATTTTTTTGTGCTTCCTCTATAGCTACAGAAAGACCCGCTACTTTTTCTATATCAACCGTACCAGAAAAAAGTCCTCTTTCTTGCCCGCCACCAAAATAAAATGGTGAGATTTTTATACTTTCTTTTTTAAATAAAATAGCAGACGACTTTGGACCATAAATTTTAGACCCATTAAAGCTCATCATATCTACTCCCAGCATATCTATATATAGAGAAAGATAATTTCCTGCTTGTGAGGCGTCTGTGTGAAAATATGGAAAAGCATTTTCTTTTCTTCTGTTCCCCCTCTTCCACTCTTTTATCTTTTTGCTTATGTTTTTAATATCTTGTATCGTACCCAATTCATTATTGGCATAAATTATAGATACTAGTATAGTGTTTTCTTTTATAGCGTTTTTTATTTTAATAGGATCTAGTATTCCAAATTCATCACAAGCTATATAGCTAGCCTCTATCTCACCCGCTCTCTCTAGATACTTTATATTCTCTAGCACAGCTGCATGCTCTATATTAGAAGTGATGATGTGAGGCTTTATATAATTTTTGATATTTTTACTTTTATAATAATTGAGCGTACCAAAAATCGCAGATGAAATAGACAAAGAAGAATTCAAAGCAAAATAGATCTCATGATCTCTCACCCCGAGGACTCTCGCCACTCTCACTCTAGCCTCGTGCAAGACACTTTCGGCTTCTTCGCCCTCTTTGTAGATATTGCTAGGATTATAATTTTTGCTTTGGACCTTTTTCATTTCTTGTAAGACCTTTTTGCTTGTAGGAGTCTCCGAAGCAAAATCTAGATATATTCTTTTTTGTGAGTTATTTTTTAACATAAGTATTATTATAAATAATATTATAAATAATAAAAAATTCAAAGCCTAATAATTATAGACTTAAAATGCTTTTTATGATATTATTATAAAATAATTTTATGTCTAAAGAAACTATTCTAAAAGAAAAACAGCCTGTTATAGCCGTAATGGGTCATGTTGATCATGGAAAGAGCTCTCTCTTGGATGCTATTCGAGACTCAAATATCGTGGATGGAGAAATCGGTGGGATAACTCAGCATGTGAGTGCCTACGAAGTCTCTCATGAATTAAAAGAAAAAAAGATAACAAAAAATATCACTTTCTTGGATACACCAGGACACGAGGCTTTCCAATCAATGCGCGAAAGTGGTGCCAAAATAGCCGATATCGCGATACTAATAGTATCAGCAGAAGACGGAGTAATGCCACAGACCATGGATGCACACAAAGTAATAGTGGAAAACAAAATTCCTTTTATTGTAGCTATCAGTAAAGTAGACAAGCCAAATGCTAATGTGCAAAAAGTGAAGAACTCACTAATAGAAAATGGTATCTATATAGAAGGCATGGGAGGAGATATTCCTGTTGTGGAAATTGATTCCAAAACAAAAAAAGGTATTAACGAGCTACTGGATACTATACTCCTAGTCGCAGAAATAAATGAAATGGTATATGACCCAAGTATAAATGCGTCTGGCTTTGTACTTGAGACACTTCTTGATGGAAAGCGTGGTATATCTTCTACTCTCATAATAAAAGATGGAGTGATGCCAAAGAGTGGATCAATACTGGCAGGTAATGCTATGTCCCCTATTCGTATAGTAGAAGACTTTGCAGGAAAGCCAATCAGTGAAGCAGTCGCTGGTCAAGTAGTAAAGGTGACTGGCTTTGACGCTGTGCCTTTAGTAAATTCAAGATTCATCTCAGATACTGATAAAAAAGAAATAGAAAGAAAAAAAGAAGAATCTATCTCAGAAACAAAACAAAAAGTACTAGATCCAAAAATATTTAGAAATGCAAAGCTGGTCATACCTGTAATATTAAAAGCTGACACACTAGGCACCCTATCTGCAGTAGAGAGAGAAATAAAAAAGGTAGAGCACAATGAAAAGACTGATGAAGATACAGGAATAAAAATAAAAATAATTGGTGGCGGAGTAGGAAATATAACCGAAAATGATGTCTTGGGCACCTCGCATGATGAGAATGTCCTTATCGTAGGATTCAATGTGAAAGTAGAAAACAAAGCAAAAGATGAAGCTGAAAGACTTGGCATCACAACATATACTTTTGATATTATCTATAAGCTTAGTGAATGGTTCACAATAAAAGTCGAAGAAAGACTACCACACGAAGAAATAGAAAAAGTCTTGGGAAAATTAAAGATATTAAAAACTTTTTCAGTAAGTAAAGATAAACAAGTCTTAGGAGGAAGAGTCTTGGAGGGTAGTATGAAGCTAGATACAAAAGTAAAAATTTATAGAAGAGATTTTGAGATAGCGTCCGGAAAAGTTGTCGAGCTACAAAGTATGAAAATAAAAACAAATGAAGTGACAGAAGGAAATGAGTGTGGAATAATGATAGAAAGTAAAACAGAGATAATACCTGGAGATATAGTAGAGTCTATAGCTATCGAAAAGAAAAAGATGATATAAAATATGCAAGACGAAAAAGAAAATTTAGAAAAATTAGAACAAGAGCTGAATCTGGATTTCGCTGGAAAAAGTGAAAGACAGATAAAGATCGGCCTCGCTCTTCGGACTATAGCCCAAGATTTTTTCCAAAAAGAGTCTTCTGGATCCTCTATGATAACTGTCACCCGTGCCACAATATCCAAAGATTTAAAACAGGCAGATATCTTTATAACAGTATTTCCAGAAAACAAAGAAGAGCATGCTCTATCTTTTGCAAAAAGAATGCGTACAGATCTAAGAACAAGAATAAAACAAAAATTACAAATAAGAGTTATACCACATGTAGAAGTAAAAATAGATCAAGGAGAAAAAGCTAGACAGAATATAGAAGCCATCTTGAGAGAAACCAAAAGTGTGAAAAAATAAATTATACTACTATTTTTGTGATATAATTTATAGTATACAAAATATAAATAATTAATTAAAAATATATAAAAATATGATAACACCTTTTATAGTTGGACAAATTTTTGGAATGACCTTCCTAATACTCGGGCTTTCTATGATTTTTAACAGAAGAAGTACTGCTCTCGCTATGGACAAGATGTTGAAGGACAATGCTTCTATGTGGAGATCTGGATTTTTTTCATTATTAATCGGTTCTTTTATCTTAGCCTTTTCTAATTTCTCAAACGGTACACTAACATCTACTTTAGCAGTGATCGGAATCCTTTCTTTTCTAAAAGGAACGTTTATCCTTTGTTTTCCTAGATTCTCTGAAAGATTTTATAGAAATTCAGTTAATAGGCCTGGTATGGTATTTATCGCTGGATTGATCTCTCTTGTATTGAGTATCTTACTTATTACAAATAGTTTCTAAAACTATTTAGATTTTAAAAACAAAAAACATGTCGCAAGACATGTTTTTTGTTTATTCTTTTTTTATTGTACTATCTTGTTAGCATAGAATTCACAAAGCTCCTAGTCAATGGTCCAAATATTCCTGTACCGCTTCTTAAGTTGAGAGGAGTCAGTATTTCTGTGGCATAAACTTCTTGTAATCTCTTCAGAGCTTCTCTCGTTTTTATTCCAAAATAATTAGTTTCCTTTCCTGAAGACCCAGCTCCGGCTTCTGATACTGTAAAGCCAATTTTATTTAAATACTTTTGGAGTCGCATTACATCTAAGTCTATATTGGTAATCATTAAATTTTTATTAAATTGTTCTTGCTCTATAATAACAGGGTTTTGTGGGATTGTTGTATAAGATACATTTGGCATCATGAGTATCATTCCTCTAGAAATAGGAACATCAACTATTACAGGTGGAACATCAACTGAAAAAGTTATAGCTCTAGAAGATGAAATATTTCCTATGGTATCAGAACATCTCACATAATAAGTATAAGAGGTCCCATCTGCAAGATTATTAAGTGATGCAGAATGATTTATTCCGCCAGATGTAGAAAGTGTATTGGCTAGAGAAGCATACTCAACATTGGTAGTATCATATTTACAAACCGAAACTTTATCAGTAGTCAAAGACAAAATAGTAGATGTCGACCCGGAAGACAGAGTTCCTCCAGGCGCTATGTTGGATAATGAAGGAGCCATTGTAGAAGCCGTTATTAATCTAGCGGAAGCTTTGAGTAAGACTGGCTTTAATAATCTATCAAATATGCTATAACCCTCACCATTTGGATGAACCTTATCACCAAGAAGCTTTGCATATAGCTCCGGTGTATCTACTCCTAGAGCATAAAATTCAGCGAACGGATCTACTATAGAGACATTTGGATTGCTAGAAAATTGTTGATAGGCCGCCAAAACAATATCATGAGTAGCCAATTGAGTAGCCGCTGGCCGAGCCCATAGCTCAGCTAAATTTTGTCCTGAGAAGTTGTCTGTCATCAAAACAACTTGTGGTGGTAGGCCTGTCTCTGGATCTGTTTGAGAAAGAATGATATTTACATAGGAAATTATGTCTGCTGTTAGTTGTGAAGATGAAGCGCTCAAATCATTTAAGAAAGTACTGACTGTGACTATGTTTGGATCATAAGCATCTCTAAAAGTTGGCATACTACCTAGCATTTGAGAAAAAGATTGGCCAGAAACAGATACATTATATGTAGTTGCGGTGACGTTTGGTAAACCACTTTCAATATTTGATTTGTAAAATGTTGTGTAATTGTTTGGATATGATGTAATACTATCTCCATCCGCTAGTATACTTATACTAAAAGTAGAAGAAGCAGATGGCGTCGAAGCTATTTCATTAGTTATGACGGTACTGCTCGCAAGAGTTGTGGCTAATTTATAATAATACACATTTCCAAATACGGCAGAGTTGTCAGTGAAGTCTACAGTGGTAGCTCCTACTAACTCATTACTAGTGGTAGCAAAATTAGGGACATTCGATCTATACCACTGGTAGGTCACTCCGACATTCGGATCTGTGGAGGAAACAGAAATAGAAGTAGTACTGACGCTGGAAACAAAAGCTGTCCCGGCTGTAAGCTGGCTAGATGAGGAATTCACAATTGCTATATTATATTTTTCAGACAAATAAGTCTCTATACCGTATCTCTGTTGCTCACTTAAAAGTGAACTGTAGGCTATTATTTCTGCATAATCTCCTTTTCTAAATCTATTCGACTGCCCCTGGTTATTTGCGATATTAGAAAAAGTTCCAGAAGAGCCGTTAGAAGAAAAACTATATATATGTGAGCTAGTGCTTACCAATATAGAGTCAAAATTTTGTACTTCACTATCTACTCTAGCTGTACCTGAAGCAAAAGCTGTGGTAGAAACATATCTAGAGTCAAATAATTTCCCAGAGCTTACAGTACTTCCGTGTAATGGTGTCACACCAAAGGCATCAGATCCCAATAGATCTCCATAGTCATGTATTGTCCCATTATCTTTATAGACTATAAATAATGTCTTAACACCTACGGAAGGAAAAACCATTTTCTGAGGGGCCTCAAATCTTATGACTGGTTTCCCGTTTAAAAAGTTATTGACTAAAACTGGTCTATAACCAACAGCATTTTGAACTGCATTATTAGAAAAGATACTCTGGTCTGCCCAGGTGTCCACAAAAGATCCTACAGTGGTTAGCCCAGCGTCAGCTTTAAGCCATAGATTTAAATTAGGTACATCAGACGGCAAAATAGCTGCTTTGATCATGTGTATATTTATAATCAACAAAAACATTACTAATAGATATCTATATTGAAAAGTTGTTTTATTAAATGACATACATTTTCTATTTTAATTTAGAATTAATTATATCATAA
>JBDKGJ010000024.1:0-7313 GCA_039798205.1 Candidatus Parcubacteria bacterium
AAGCTTTACTTTATATCCATCTTCCAAAAGCAAAAAATCTTAAGATGGCTGAGAATCAAGTCTTAATTGCGAGAAAAAGATTTTCTTTTGAAGAAATATTTCATATTCAGATTTTAAAACAGATAGAAAAGGCTAAAGCCAAAGACAGCTTGAGCTATAAAGTCTCAACACCTAAAAACATTTTAGATGAATTTATTTCAGATATCGAAACCAAAAATAAATTTAAAATTACTAATGCCCAAGCTAGAGCTCTAAAAACTTTAACAGAAGATATAAACAAAGACGAGCCCATGAGCAGGCTCCTAGAAGGAGATGTTGGAAGCGGAAAGACTCTGGTAGCAGCTGGAGTATCGTATCTAGTCACTCATAATCTGAATCGTGATGCAGAAAACAAAAAAAGACTTCAAGTCGCATATATGGCGCCTACAGAGATATTAGCTACACAACATTTTGAATCATTTCAAAAGATGTTCATTGGCAAGGGAGTTGAGATTGGTCTTTTGACAGGTAAGGTATGTAAGAAATTTCCTAGCAAAATAAATCCAAATTCTTCTACCAATATTTCTAAAAATCAACTGAAAAAATGGATAGAGTCTGGAGAAATATCTATAGTGATAGGTACTCACTCTCTTATTCAAGACGGTATATCTTTTCAAAATCTTGCTCTAGCTGTAGTAGACGAACAGCACAGATTCGGAGTACGCCAGAGAGCAAAGCTCGCAAATAAAAAGTCTCAAACAAAAAAGACTCTAGTAGCAAATGATCTTAAAAATCTCACAAACAAAAAGCAGTCTATAATATCCCAAAAAGAAAAGTTGCCTCACTTGCTTTCAATGACAGCGACTCCTATACCAAGGACTCTCGCTCTCACGATTTTTGGAGATCTCGATCTAACTGTGATAGATGAGATGCCGAAAAATAGAAAAAAGATTGATACGCAGATAGTAAAAGAAAAAGATAGAGACAAGATATATCTAGAAATAGCAAAAGAAATAAAAGCCGGCTACCAAGCCTATATTATAGTTCCTAGAATAGATGAATTAGATGATGAAGACTTGCAGAATAATAAAAAGCTAAATCTACGCTCAGTCTCTAGCGAGACCAAGTCTCTGATTTCATTTTTTAATGATAAAAATAAATTAAATATAAATATAGTGGGAATTCACTCAAAAATAAAAAAAGAAGAAAAAGAAAAGATTATGCAAGACTTTTCTTCAAAAAAGATAGATATTTTGGTAGCTACTTCTCTTGTAGAAGTAGGAGTAAATGTCCCAAATGCGTCCAGAATGATAATAGAGAGCGCGGAGAGATTTGGCCTGGCTCAACTTCATCAGCTTCGTGGAAGAATAGGAAGAGGTGAAAGGGAGAGTGTATGCTACTTGTTTACAAATTCTACTTCAGATATCACGGTAGAAAGATTATCTTCACTTTTAAAAGCAAAAAATGGATTTGAATTAGCAGAATACGATCTAGCTCAGCGTGGCATAGGCTCTCTCCTTCAAGGAAAGCAATGGGGAGTATCTGATCTCGCTATGGAAGCTATAAAAAATATAAAGCTAGTAGAAGCAGCAAGAGAAGAAGCAAAAAAAATAATAGAATTAGACAAAGGCCTGGAAAAGCATCCTATTTTAAGAGAAATAATTTTTGTTAAGGAAAAAGTGCATATGGAGTAGGTGCGTGATATAATACGCATATTATTTAAAGAATATATATGAAAAAATACTTATTTTTATTGTTTTTAGGCGTGTTTTTGATTAGTAATGCTTCTGCTGTGATTAGTCGCAATTTGTCAGTAGGCGTCTCCGGCTCAGATGTCGCAGAATTACAATCAAAGCTCGGAGTACAATCTACTGGATATTATGGCAATCTTACCAAGCAGGCCGTAAAAGCTTGGCAAATGAAAAACAATTTACCTAATTCTGGATATTTTGGTATTTTAAGTAAAAAAATTTGGAATTCAAGTGTTGATGAAGATATTTATCCTGTAAGATTACCACCAATCCCAGTTGGTAGTAGTGTCGATCCTGTAAGACTACCTCCGATATCAGAAGATTTTTGTACTTATGTAAAAGGTACAGTGATAAGAGTTCTTTCTCCAAATGGAGGAGAAGTATATCAAGCAGGACAGCAAATTACAGTGAAATGGAAAACATGTAATGTTCCAACAGATGCAAATATTAAACTGGGGCTTGGATACAATGGTGCCGGCGGAGGATCGGCAGGTGACATGTGGCTGTCTAATTTATTTGGTTCTCAAGACTTCGTAAATGACGGAAGCGAAACTATTACCATTCCTAATAATTTTTCTTGGCCTTCATCTCTAATCTCTTCTGGTAAATATTATTCTTTGAGTGCTGAATATTCTAATTCAGCAAATCTAATAAGAGATGTTTCTGATGATACTTTCACAATAAATAGTCAAGCTACTACCGTCTGCGATTCGACTGTAACTCCTTCTATAAAAGTTTTGTCTCCGAATGGAGGAGAAGTGTATCAAGCAGGACAGCAAGTAGAGATCAAATGGAAAAATTGTAATACCCCTGCTGGATCTTTGACAAGAATATTAATGGCAAGAAATATGCCAAACAATCATCAAGATGGCTATGTCATTTTGGAAACTACAAATAATCATAGCTTAGACAGAGGCTCTTTTGTCTGGACAATACCAAATAATCAACCTACTGCTACTAATTATTTTATCTCTGTAGTTTGCGGTAATCCAGATGGTAGCAATTGTTCAACAGGTAGTGGAAATATTGTATATGCGATCACTGATGATACTGATGGGAATTTTACAATAAATGGACCAACAACAGTTGTAGTAGATACCACTCCTCGTATTGCTATGTGGTACGGAAAAGTAAATCAACATACAAATAGTAATGGTGAATGGATTACTGATCCTGATGGAGTTTCAGGCGCAGGTAATTATTCACAATGGGGTAGCGAAGGATACGGTGATAGAAAGCTTGAATACTGTAAAAAGTTTTATCCAAATACTACATCTGTATCAGATTACAAAAATGAGTCTATCAATTCTTGGCGCGAAAAGTACAATGTAGGTGGGCCTTATACAGCATCCTTTATGACAACAAAATGTATTCAAGGAAGCGAAGAGCTAAATCAATACATTAAGCTTTTATCTCCTAAAGTAAGTGATACTTTTACAGCTGGTCAAAATGTGAATATCTCATGGTCTACTAATGCTAGCCAGAATACCTATGTTTATCTAAGTATTTTTGATAGCAATATGAATTTCGTAAGAGAGATTAGGACTCCAAATGATTATCAAGAAACAATCAAGATACCACTAGCTACACCAGCTGGTAAGTACAGAATATATTATCAAGTAGTAGCAGGCCCAAATGATAGTGGCTATAATATGTCAGATTTTATTAGTGTTAATGTAGTTTCTCCTAATATTACTACAAATGATACTACTCCACGTATTGCATACTGGTGGGGCAAAGTAAATCAGCATTTTGAGCAGATAGATGTTAGAGGTGAATGGATGACAGATGGAGATGGAGTCTCAGGTGCAAATTTAGACAAACTTACATATTGTAAAAAGTTCTATCCAAATACTATATCGATAGCAGATTACAAAAATGAGACTATAACAGGTTGGCGTAACGCAGGAAATACCGGCGGTCCATATACTTTAGAAGTGATGACAACGAAGTGTGTGTTTAGATAGTAATTATTTTGTGTATAAAACAAAAAGATAAACACTAATTCATGATAAAATAAAATCATGAAAGCAAATTCTTTATCAAAAAAGAAAGATAGTTATTCTTCTATTAAAAAATATTTAAGGCTTACAAACTATATTTCAGCAGCACAGCTTTATCTTAAAGATAATTTCTTCTTAGAGCGTCATCTTAAAGAGGAGGATATTAAAAATAGACTATTAGGTCACTGGGGTGGAGCGACTGGAGTCAATTTCGTATTAGCACATCTCAATTTTTATTTAAAGCAAAATCAAAAAGCCAATCCTAAATTGCGGGATATTATGTTTGTGCTCGGTCCTGGACACACTTTCCCAGCTTTGCAGGCTAATCTTTTCTTAGAGAAGACACTGACTCACTTTTTTAGCAATAAAAATAAAACTATTAAAAATATTTATGACTTCGAAGTTTCTTATAATAAAGAAGGTCTAGCAAATCTCATAAAAAACTTTGGTTCACCAGTTGGCTTTCCCACACACGCCTCTCCTGTCACACCTGGAGCTATTCTCGAAGGAGGAGAGCTGGGCTACTCTATATCAAATGCTAGTGGAGCGGTCTTAGACAACAAAGATCTGATAGCTGTCACTGTTATAGGTGATGGAGAAGCAGAGACAGCGTCTTTGGCAACTAGCTGGCATTCATCAAAATTTATAAATTCAAAAGACAACGGAGTAGTGCTTCCGATTTTAAATCTCAATGGCTACAAAATATCTGGGCCGACCATCTTCGGCAGAATGAGTGATGAAGAGCTTACTCATCTTTTCAAAGGCCTCGGATATGAGCCTCACATCTTAGATGCTAGAAGTGACACAGAAATATATGCAAACAAAGATAATCATAATCTCGAGAAAGACAATGTGCATATTTTGATGCAAAATATTTTAGACAAATCTTTTAAGAAGATATTAGAAATGAAAAAGAATGGAGAGACGAAAGGTCTTCCTATGATTATTCTTAAGAGTGATAAAGGCTGGACTGGTCCTAAGAATTTTAATAAAATAAAAATAGAAGGAAATTGTGAGTCTCATCAAGTACCTTTTGCGAATTGCAAAGAGAATAAAGAAGAGCTAGAGGCTTTGGAGAATTGGCTCAAGAGTTACAAAGTGAAGGAGCTCTTTAGAGAAGAGCTAGATTCCGCAGATATTTTCTTAAAGAAAAGACTGAGAGAAAGCGAGGAGTTATTCTTAAAAGAAATAGAAGAAATTATCCCTGAAAAAATATATAGACCGGGTCTTAATATACACATTCCTCAATATAGTAAAAACAAATTAAAAGAATTAAAGACACCATCTTTATCAAAAGTATTTAAAAATACAATTCTTAAGACGGATAAAGATTGGGAAAGACATTCTCCTATGAATGTCGCAGGAGAATATCTCAAAGAGATATTTAGACTCAATGAGTCTAGTAAGAATTTTAGATTTTTCTCTCCTGACGAGACATATTCTAATAAATTAGAAGCTGTATTCAAAGAGGAGGTTCGAGGCTGGAATCAAGCTCTTAAACCTTGGGATAAAGATTTATCAAAAAGAGGAAGAATTATAGAGATGCTCTCAGAGAATACACTTATCGGTATGATGATGGGGTATATTCTGACAGGGAGACATGCATTTTTTGCTTCCTATGAGGCCTTCGTTCAAGTGGTCTCTTCTATGATAGATCAGTATATAAAATTTTTGAGAGTGGCAAAATCTGTGCCATGGAGAGGAGATGTGGCTGGATTTAATATAATACTAACTTCTCCTGGCTGGCTTCAGGAGCACAATGGATATTCACATCAGAATCCTGGATTTATAGATGATGCTTTGTCTCGGAATACTGATCTTGTCACAATATATTTTCCCATAGATGCTCTTGCTACTGGTTTTGCGATGGAAGAAATGATAAAGTCAAAAAATAAAGTAAATATTCTATGTGCCGGCAAAGACGACGCTCGTCCTATATTTTTAAGTGAATCCGAAGCCAAGAAAAATCTAGCAGATGGACTAAGTATTTTAAAAAGTTTTTCTGACAAGAAATCTGAGGAAGAAGAGTATGACATTATAATTTCTGGAGTAGGTGACTATCTTTCCACAGAGTCTTTGGCTGGCATAGATTTAATAAATGTTCTTTTTGAAAAATATGGACTACAAAAAGAAAGAAAAGGCTTTAAGCTCGGCTTTTTAAATATCTCAAAGCTCTCTGGTGGAGATCCGGATAGTGAATCAAATGCAAAATTTTATAAGAAGCTAAGAGAGAAAGTGGGCTCAGCAAAGGTTTTTGCAAACTTTCATGGACA
Source organism: Candidatus Parcubacteria bacterium (assembly GCA_039798205.1). Taxonomy (GTDB): domain Bacteria; phylum Patescibacteriota; class Minisyncoccia; order Phycocordibacterales; family UBA5272; genus UBA5272. The sequence continues at coordinate 6,007 of JBDKGJ010000024.1, forward strand.
TCCTCAGACCTTAGAGAGATTTTTCTTTGAAGCTGGTATAGAAAAAAGGAATTTAGAAGTTAGAGGATATATAGAAAGAGGTGGTATAACGACACTTCTTCATATGCATATCTTAAACAAGACTAGTAGATTCCATGTTGCTACTTTTATTTTAGAAAATCTATTTTCAAGCAAAAAGATAGACAAGCTTGCTTTAGACTTTTTACAAAAAGAGCTTCGCAAGCAAATGAAAAGAGAAATAGAGTATATCGATGAGCATTTTATCGATAGTGAGGAAGTTATTAATTGGAGATTCGGAGTATAAAAATATGAAGACATTTCAAAAATTTTACAAAGAAAAAGACGAAAAGATAATACTTGTTTCAAACATAGGCTCTGCATCAAGAAAATATTTTGTCTTTGGAAAGAAAAAGAATGGGTGGGTAGAAGACAAATTTTCTATAGGCTTTGATGAGAAAGAGTATTATCCAAAAATAAGCCTCCAGAATGCTTTTTTAGAATTTTTTGAAATTGCCAAGAAAGAGTATGGATTCAAAGTATCTGATATCGATATTATTGTAGAGAGAGTAGTAGCAGTAGGACCTTTCTTTTTACAAAATAGATGCATAGATACAAAATATATAGAAGAACTAGAAAAAGCCAAAAAGTATGACTGCCTCCACACTGAAAGTCTACTAGACGAAATAAACAAGATTTTTTTGATAAAAGAGGTTTGCGAAAAAAGAAAGATTAAATGCAAATTTAAATTAGTAGGGATATCAGACTCAGCTTTTCATGATTCTATAAAAAAAGAAGTATATAGCTATGGCGTAAAACAAGACAAAAAAGAACATTTAAGAAAGTATGGATATCATGGCATATCAATGAGTGAAGTAGCTAGACAATTTAGTCCAAAATTTAAAAAAATTATAGCCATCCACCTTGGAGGTGGAGGATCTGTGACAGCGATAAAGAATGGTAAAAGTATTTTTAACTCATTTGGTATGACTCCCGCGTCAGGCCTTATAAATCTGACTAGAGTTGGAGATATAGATCCTTTTGTGGCTCTTGAGATATATGAGAGAAAGAAGAAAAACTTCTCACTTCTAGAAAACAAAGATTTTGCTTTTGAAGGAGCGAGACATGAGATGTTCCATGAGTCTGGACTATTTGCTTTTACAGGAGAGAGAGATATGAGAGATATACTAGACAATTTAAAAGTAAAAGATAAAAGTGTAAAAGATAAGAATGAATTTGCTCTTCGAGTATATCTTAATAAAATAAATGAATATATTGGTAGCGCTTTTGCTCATCTTGAAGGAATAGAT
>JBDKGJ010000025.1:0-5216 GCA_039798205.1 Candidatus Parcubacteria bacterium
TTTTTTGAATTCTGATGTATTCAAAATTTTTCATATTTTGCTTTAAATTTTCTTCTTTTATTTCATCTATATCCAGCGTCGTTTCTCCACTATAATACAGCTCATGTAGTCTTTTTTGAAGCGCAAGAAGAGATTCAATTTTTTCTTTTACAGAGCATAAAAGAGGATTAGGTGGAACTATGTCTTTTTTTATTTTTTCTAACATAACTCATTTTTAATGAACAATATATAAAAATTAGCATAAATAGGCGATAATGCAAAATAAAAAAGCCGCTCTTAATTTTTAGAACGGCTTTTCAGCTTTAAAATGTTTGCCCAACACAGCAAGGGGGGCGTGACACAGGTTTTGCGGTTGGTTTGTTTTTTATGCCAGGACAGCATGTCCTGGCCAACATTAACCAACCGCGGTCTTCAGAACGAATGTTTTACTACACATAGCTTAGCATAACCAGTTTTTTTGTCAAGTTTTTTCTATAGAAAATAGGGGAGTCGCGGCTATATAACCAAAAATACCCTTATAAATCAAGGGTATTTCAGATATTAAATATATTTAAAATATTTATTCTTCTCCTGCTTCTTCATCTCCTTCATCATCTTTTGCTGGAGCAAAATCAAGACCACCATTTTCAAGATTTTTCCTAATTTGCTTTTCAAGATCTTTTGATACTTTCCCATTCTCTTTTAAGAATGTTCGTGAAGCATCATATCCTCTACCTAGTTTTTCTTCTCCAAATATATATGATGTACCAGTCTTTGATACTAATTTGAATTTTTCACCAAGCGCTAGGAGTTCTCCTTCTTTTGAGATACCTTCACCATACATAATATCAAATTCTGTAGATTTGAAAGGTGCTGCTACTTTGTTTTTAACAACTTTTACTTTCGTACGAGCACCTAGCACTTCTTCTCCTTTTTTGATTTGGGCTGTTTTACGGATGTCTAGTCTGACTGAGGCGTAGAATTTGAGAGCTTTTCCTCCTGGAGTAGTCTCTGGATTACCAAACATGATACCGATCTGCATTCTTATTTGATTTATAAAAATAATAACAGTTTTTGATTTGTGAGCGATAGCTGTGAGCTTTCTTAGAGCTTGACTCATGAGGCGAGCCTGTCTTCCTACGTGAGCTTGAGACATGTCACCTTCGATCTCAGCTTGAGGAGTGAGAGCTGCTACAGAGTCTATGACGAGGACATCAATCTTTCCACTTCTTACGAGTGTCTCTGCGATGTCGAGAGCTTGCTCTCCGTTGTCAGGCTGAGAAATCAGGAGATCATTAATTTTGATACCGAGCTTTCTCGCATATTCTGGATCCATAGCATGCTCTGCATCTATAAAGGCACAAGTTCCTCCCATTTTTTGAGCTTCTGCTATCACATGAAGAGTAAGAGTAGTCTTTCCAGATGACTCTGGACCAAATATTTCTATAATTCTTCCTCTCGGAAGCCCTCCGACTCCAAGTGCAAAATCAAGACCAATAGATCCAGTAGGTACACTACCAATATTTACTTTTGGAGTATCGCCGAGCTTCATGATCGCTCCTTCTCCAAATTTGTGTTGAATTTCTTTTAATAGTTCATCTGAGTTTACTTTTTTACTTAGGTCTCGTACCTCTACGACCTTTTTAGGTTTTGCTTTGGTTGTTTTTTTGAAAGCCATACTTTTATTTAATTTTTATAATTTTCATTTTTTAATGTGTGTATTATAGCATGGAAAAATTGCCAAGATTTTTATTTTTTTGCTACTTCTAAGATCTTCTCTTTGAATTTCCCATATTTATCAAAAGCAGAAATGACTATTAATGTGTATGGTGATTTGGCTATTAATATTTCTTTAAAATCCCCACTTTCATTTATTGCTATCTCTCGACCGTTTAGATATATGTTTTTTGCATTTCTTATATTTCCTTCTACTAAGAATGTCTCAGTATCTATTCTTTGACCATTTATTGGTGAAGAAATAAGTATTTTTGGTCCAGAAGCGAAATCAAAAACTCTAAAAGCAAAATATATAATCACAAAACCCATAAAACCAATAAATATCCAAGACCGTATTTTATTTATAAAAGGCTTTTGATACATTGTTTTTTCTAGCTACTGTTTAATATCTTCTTTCTTTTCTTCCATTTCTTTTAATTCTCTTTCTAATTTTTCTACATCACTTTCTTTTTCTTTTCCATACAAAACTTCTCTATGTCTTCCACTCGTTGCTGGACCTATTACATTGTAAGTCTCCAAATCATTCATTATCCTTGCAGATTTGTTGTAGCCCCAGCGAAAAGCAGTCTGAAGAGCGCTGGTAGAAGCTTTGCCGGTCGATATCACATAATCTTTCGCTGACATATAGTCTTCATCATTCGTAGGCTCTTCTGTCGGATTTCTCTTTTCTCCTTCTTCCATCTCGCGCATACCAAATATAGGAGAAGAGGATATTTTTATTTTTTCTATACTGATATGATCAGGCATAAAGTCTTGATATTTCTTTTTTATATCTTTTATAACAGCATTTATTTCTTCGCTAGACACAAAAGGAGCTTGGACACGAGTTATATGGGATCCATTCATATAGAGCATGTCTCCATTCCCAAGGAGATCTTCAGCTCCAGCTTGATCCAAGATAGTCCTAGAGTCTATCTGTGAAGTAGTCTTTAAAGCTATTCTAGATGGAATGTTTGCTTTGATTGTACCTGTGATGACCTTCACGTCTGGCCTCTGAGTGGTGAGTATAAGATGAATACCAGCTGCACGAGCCTTTTGAGAAAGAGATGTTATGACAGGAGTGATCTCTTTTGGATAAGTGAGCATAAAGTCATTGAATTCATCAAAGACTATTACTGTATACGGCATCTTTGGAGGAAGTCCTGAGACGATATCTCCTTCTTTATTTTTCTTTTTTGCTCTCTCTAGAGCGGGGAGAAATATCTTTTTATTATATTCACTAATGTTTGGTACTCCATATTCTCCTAGCACATCATATCTTCTATCCATTTCTTGGGCTGCCCAATTCAAAGATTTTATAGCAGTCTTTGCGTCTTTTATTATTGGAGTATAGAGATGAGGGAGAGAGTTGTAAGCCGTGAACTCTACTCTTTTCGGATCTAATATAATAAGTTTCAGATCGTAGGGAGAATTTTTATAAAGAAGAGAAAGTATTAGGTTGTGAAGTGTGACGGATTTTCCTGTACCTGTCGCACCAGCAACTAGTAAGTGAGGCATCTTTGATAAATCTGATATGATCGGCGCACCTATAATGTTTTTTCCAATAGCAAGAGCAAGTGGCGGAGCCTCTTTAAACTCTGGTAGCTCTAGAATACTACGAAGACCAAGCATAGTCTTTTTTTCATTTGGTACCTCTATACCTACAAACGGCTTTCCCGGTATCGGAGCTTCTATATACATATTCGTAGCAGAGAGAGCCATTTGGAGATTATCTTTTAATCCTAAAATCTTTCTAACATTCACACCTTGTGCTGGCTTTAGAGTAAACTGTGTTACAGATGGACCGACCGTTACTTCTCCCATTTCTACAGGAATATTAAATTGGTCCAAGACCTTTTGGATGACATTCATTTTTGATTTCGAGTCTCCAGCAGAAGACTTTCCCGAGTCGTAATTTAAAAGAGAAAAATCCGGTGGAATGAATTCTCCTTCTATTACTATAGGTTTCGACTCTTCTTCTATACTTTTTAGTCTTTCTTCTTCGGATTTGGCTTTCGCTCTTATTAATTCCTTTTCTTCTATTCGGATATTTGTCTCGCTATCAAGTGAAAGGGCAGCTAGAGCTTCCTCAGCTTCTTTTTTAGTGAGTAGATTCATTAGCTCTGCATGGAGATCTCCTTCTTTCAAGTCTGTGTTTGCCAAGTCTACATCTACAGTTCCTTGGAAGCTATTATTTTCTATTATCTTTTTAGATTTTTTAAATAAAGATTTAAATAGATTAAAGAGAGAGACAAAAATATTTTTTGAGACTTTGCCTCCTTGTCTGAGGACTAAAGAATTTATTTTTTTTAGTCTTTGACCGCTGGCATCACTTAATTTTGGTTTTTCTTCATATATAAAGATAAAGGCGATAAGACCTATAGCGAGAGAAAATATGGAGGGCAAGATTTCACCAAAATTTTGTGAGAGGAAATTTTCTAGATATCCACCAACCACTCCTGGCATAGGTATTCCTATTGAAGCAGTGAAGGAAGTAAAAGAGAAAAGCATAATCAGAAAAGAAAGTAGAGAGAGCCAACCGACTCTTCCACCTTTATCAGTCCAAAGATAGAATCCAAGCAAAAAGAAAACAAGAAACAAAATAAAAGAGCTCCATCCAAAAATAAAGGAAAGACCTCTAAAGACAAAGTCTCCAGCGGCACCACCACTTCCCAGAGAAGAGAGTAGGACGAAAGCTCCTAAGAGGAAAAAGACCACAGCCAAAATGCTATCCTTTGCTATCTTCTCAGACTCTTTTTTAATAATGTTTGGTTCTAGATTTTCTTTTTTTTCTTCTTGCATAGCTCATTCTTAATCTAGATAGATTATATCATGTGGAAAAGTAGACTTGCTTTATAAAAGACATTTTTGAAATATTCTTTTCAGAGACAAAAAGAATCAGGTCTCATAAAGGACAAATTACTAAAACGCTATATATTATGTCCTTTATATAAAGGACAGGCATGATTATTTCTAACAATATATTTTTAATATAAAGAAGTATAAAGGACACTATTGTATTTCTAAAAAGCTTATTAAGTATAAAAGACAATCTATAAAAGACTACAACTTTTTCAAAGAAAAGCTAGACTTGATATTTTTTGTAAAAAGGTATAGTATTCAATAATATATTAAAGATAAATAGCAAAAATATTTATATGGAAAAAAGACAAGACCAAAATATAAACTACAATCTTCTCATCGCAAAAAAGACAGAAAAAATTGTCACCGCTATTTATCTCATCTCTCAATTCTTACCAAAAGAAGAATCTATAAAAATCGAATTAAGAAAAGAAGCAAACAAACTTTTAAAGGACATGTTCTCTCTCGCATTCAATGATGATGCTGAAGAAAATATTTTTGCTTTGTATAAGAAAAGTCTAGACTCTGTATCTCTCATCATCTCTTATCTTTATGTAGCAAAAGACGCAGGTATTATCTCAAGGATGAATATAGATATCGTTATAGAGAGTCTTAGGATTTTAGAAAATATTTTAAATAAAAAACAATTTCTATTAGAA
>JBDKGJ010000026.1:0-4160 GCA_039798205.1 Candidatus Parcubacteria bacterium
ATTTAATAGAGAATATTTCCCTAAAAATTTTGCTAGTAAAGAAAGGCAAATATTTACTCCAGTAATTAATTCTTCAAATCCTTCTACTTCACAAACAGTAGATCATCAGAAAGTGATGAAAAATTATGTGGACAGCACGAGAGCCGTCAATCCAAATTATTATGGTGATTCGACCGTTTCTGCTACTGTAGACCCGGCAGATGATTATGAAGAGGACCCTGCAACAGTAGTTAATCCTACATCTCCAGCAAAAAAAGTAAGGCACAAAAGGGAAAATCCACCTGCGGGCTACATTACTCCAAGCGAAAGGAGGAAGATAAGAGAGGGCTCGGAAAATTTTGATGTTGTGCGATATGTACAAAATACTGATTTTGTATTTATTCCACATATTATTTTAAGAGGATACCCGCCAGAACATGTTTCTAGGTTCTTATTACCAGGATATACTTTGCAGGGTTTTTATCCAGAAGACGGGAGCTATGTGATTACGAATTCTTTTAACACTCGTATTGATGAGAGAGAGTGTTTTCGTTTCATTTTTTGTTATCAGGGTAAGGCCTTCTGGAGTGATAGGAAAAGACCTTACGAAGGGGAAATCTTTCCTAGTTTAGAAAAAGAAATTAATTCGTCTAATAATATGGCTTCATGCTCTTATATTATTGATGGAAGAATTTTCGAAGTTGTAGACGGATCGGCTACCAAGCATGATCCTAGAAAGTGACAATTCACCTCCACAAAATTTTTCGATTTTATTAGAAAAGTTTTGTGGAGTTTTATTTTTGTAAAAGTTTTTCATGTTAAAATATCTTAAATATGTCTAAAGATATTTATGAAGAAGAAAATTTTAATCAAGAACAGAATGAGTACTCTTTAGAAATTTCAAAAGAAGATTTTCATAAATATAAATTATTGTCACCATTACTTGAAATACATGATACGCCCAAAAAATTATTTTTTAAATCCAAAAATAAACAAATATTAGAAAGTTTTTTGAGTAAAAATATAAATGGAAAAGATTTTAAGGTACTAACTATTGTTGGCTCAAGGAGAAATTCTCATTATGGAAAAGATGCTTTAGAATATTTGATGCGTGACTTGAAAAAAGAAAATATCATAATAGTTTCTGGCCTCGCTTTAGGAACAGACTCTTTGGCTCATACTAATGCTATCAAAAATAATTTACCGACTATCTCTATACCTGGATCAGGGCTAGGAGAAAGAGTCCTTTATCCTGCTTCAAATTTATCTTTAGCTAGAGAAATAATAGATACCAACAATATTTTCATTTCAGAATATTCTCCGGACAAGAAGAGTCAATTGTATTTTTTCCCAGCAAGAAATAGAATAATGGCAGCTATTTCAGATGCGGTACTCATTGTAGAAGCAGGCGAGAAAAGCGGGACCCTCATCACAGCACGGCTAGCTATGGAATATGGTAAGAATGTCGGAGTTTTGCCTAACAGTATTTTCGCAGAAGTTTCTAGAGGTTCTAATAGATTGATGCAAGAAGGGGCCATCACAGTACTTTCTTCGCAAGACATTTTAGAGATGCTGAGTATAAGCAAAGACGAGCAAGGACTTCTGGAGCTTGATTTTAATAATAAAAAGCATACGGACAGACTAAAAGAGGTTCTCGATAGTCTGAATCATAATGAAAGAAGAATATTAGAAAAAGTTTTACAAAATGGGAGTTTAGAAAAAGATATTTTGTTAAAGGATCTCGAAGAAGAATATGGTCTTAGTTATACAGATTCATTGGTTGCTCTCATGAGTCTAGAAATAAATGGATTTATAAAAGAAGAAATGGGAGAGATTAGATTGGTGAGATAAATATGTTATACTTAAAATAATTTAGAATCTTTTAGTTATTATTTATTTATGAAAAAAAATGTACACGGGAGAATTAGTATCACTAGTAAGGGCGACGGATATTTAAGATTGGCAGAAGAGCACGAAAAGATAGATATTAATTTCTCAAAAGGAGAGTCTATTTTCATTGATAGAGAGCATCTTAATTGCGCCTTTAATGGTGACATGGTAGAAGTAGAAGTACTTGGAAAAAGTAAAAACGAAAGGACTGGTGAAGATATTTTTTATGGAAAAGTGACGGAAGTATTAGAAAGAGCAAAATATGCTCATGCTGGCAAGCTGGAAGAGGATCATGGAGTATTTTTCTTAATTCCAGATGATAAGAAAACATACATAGACTTTATTATTAAAAAAGAAGATGCTTTAGGGGGGGAGGCAGGACAGAAAGTTATAGCGGAGATTGTTAGCTGGGAAGATCATAAGAAATCACCATTTGCAAAAGTTGTAAAAATTCTAGGACGCCCGGGAGATAATAATGCAGAAATGCTAGCTTTTGCTCTTGAGAGAGGATTTTCTGATGAACATGATAGTGTGGTAGAAGAAGAAGCAAAAATAATTCATGAAAAGGGGATTACAGAGGAAGACAAGAAGATAAATAATGACGGCACTTCTGGTAGAAGAGATTTTAGAGATGTTTTGACATTTACTATTGATCCAGCTGACGCAAAAGACTTTGATGATGCTATAAGCTTTAGAAAATTAGATAATGGAAATTTTGAAATAGGTATTCATATAGCAGATGTTTCTCATTATCTAAAGCAAGATATGAAGATGGATGAAGAGGCGGTATTTAGAGAGACTAGTGTATATCTTGTAGATAGGACTATTCCAATGCTACCAGAAGTACTCTCTAATGATCTTTGCTCTTTAGTAGAAGGCAGAGAGAGACTCGTCATGAGCGCTGTATTTGAGATGAATAGAGAAGCTGAAGTGCTTCACTCTTGGTTCGGTAGAGCGATAATAAATTCAGATAAAAGATTTACTTATGAAGAAGCTGGAGAAAGTATTGAAGGAAGAAGTGAGCTTTATAAAGAAGAATTAACAATTATAAATAATCTCGCCAAAAAACTAGAAGCAAAGAAAATAAAAAATGGTGCACTCGTATTAGAAAACGAAGAAGTCAAATTTAAATTAGATGAGGAGGGTGTACCAGTAGACGTATTTGTAAAAGAAAGAAAAGATTCAAATAAATTAATAGAAGAGCTAATGCTGTTAGCGAACAGAGAAGTCTCAAAATTTATTTTTGACGAAGAAGTAAAAAATAATATGCCAGAGATATCAGTATACAGAATCCATGAAAAGCCAGACCCAGACAAAATGCACGAGCTCGATTTATTCATAAGATCAATAGATGAGAAAGTAAAATTCATAGACGGCCTTATACCTTCTTCAGAATTAAATAAATTATTAGCAAAGCTGAAGAATGAAAATAGAGAAGCCGAAAAGGATCTTCTCTCAATGCATATATCAAGAAGTATGCAAAAAGCGGTATATTCTACAAAGAATATAGGTCATTATGGACTGGCTTTCCCATTTTATTCTCATTTTACCTCTCCTATTCGTAGATATCCAGATGTCATGCTTCACCGTATATTAATGCGAGTACTCACAAGAGACTTTCTAAAAGATGAAGAGAAAAATTATTTTGATAGAATGTGCGCTCTTGCAAGTAAGAGAGAAAAAGAAGCAGCAGATGCTGAGAGGGGAAGTATAAAGTATAAACAAGTAGAATATATGTCATATAGAGTAGGACAAGTCTTCGAAGGAGTCGTCTCTGGAGTATCTCAATGGGGTATATATGTAGAAGAAAAGAAAAGTAAATGCGAAGGTATGATAAGACTAAAAGATATCGGAGAAGACTTTTATATTTATGAAGAAAAAAAGTCTAGACTATTTGGAGAAAATAGCGGAGATGAATACAGAATAGGCGATAGAATAAAAATAGAAGTAAAAAGTGCTGATCTAGAATTGAGACAAATAGATTATCAACTAGTAAAATAGCCTTTAGAAACAAGGCTTAAAAAGAATGTTAAGATTTCTTAACATTTAACTTGTAAAAGACTTGCATTATTTTTTTGTTTGGTATATATTATTTATCCCAGTTAGGAATGGTTAGGGATAAAAAACGAAGAAACGAAAGGTCTAAAGGTTTTAGCCATAAAAAGCAAAAATTCAAAAGACTCGAAACAAGTTTTCTCAAAACCTTAGAGCAACTGAAGGGCCTCAAAACCTTTAAGTCCTAAAAAATCCTAATTGTGGAAATTTCCTCCCTATAGCAGAAAGTTAGAAAT
>JBDKGJ010000027.1:0-4703 GCA_039798205.1 Candidatus Parcubacteria bacterium
CCTCAAAAGCGGAAGCTGAGAGAGTAGTTGAGGCTTTATTTGATGCAGTCTCACACAGCCTTAAGAAAGGCGAGGAAGTATCAGTTGCTGGATTTGGAAAGTTCTCTATAAAGCAAAGAAAAGCTAGAGAAGCTAGAAATCCAAAGACTGGCGCGACAGTTAAAGTTCCAGCTTCAAAAGCTGTTAAGTTTTCAGTTGCGAAAGCTCTTAAAGAAGCTGTAAAGTAATTTACATATAATCTTTAAAACAAAAACCAACTAGCAATAGTTGGTTTTTTGTTTTTTAGTATATTGACTTTACAATTCATGTTTGATAGGCTGAGACAGGTATTTCGTTTTTTAAAACTTTAAATTTTTAGTTATGGATAACATAGATTATTTTTCTCCCTTTCCTTCTTTTGCTAGCAATAGAGAATATATGATGGTTGTCGGAAAAGAAAAGGAATTTGAAGAAATAAGACAGAAAATTATTGCTGAAATTCAAGCTGACTGCCAGCATGATTTTATTCCTAAATATAAGCAGCTCGTACTCTTTAGTCCAGAAATTTTGGAATCAAAGACGTGTAAACATTGTGGCTTTCAACAAGAAAAGCCTGCAGGGAACAGGCTTCAGATATGCGAAAAATGTTGGGCAGAAATGAAGCTTGTCTCCAATGAAAAGTGGCGTGCTACTTATAAATGTGTATCTTGCAATTATTTGGTTAGCCACGAACAAGAATCACTTTAAGTTTCTTATTTAAAAATCTCTTAAATTTAAAGGGATTTTTTTTATTTATTATTTAAGACTTTTATGTTATATTAGCAAAATACTGAGAGGCTACTGCTTTATTTGAAAGATACTCTGATTTATATAGAATTTTGTGAGAAATTAACAAGTGTTTAAAATGTTTGAATTACTAATTAACTATTTATTTTTATGCTTATACCTACAGTCTTAGAAAAGACTCAAAATGGCGAGCGTGCTTATGACATCTACTCTCGCCTATTAAAAGAAAGAATTATATTTTTAGGAGAAGGAATAGACGAACACACAACTTCTCTTGTTATTGCTCAACTTTTGTTTTTAGAAGCAGAAGATCCCAAAAAAGATATTACACTTTATATTAATTCTCCAGGAGGATTAGTTTCTGGTACTTTAGCTATTATAGATACTATAAAGCATATAAAGTGCGATGTCTCTACAATTTGCGTTGGTCTAGCAGCAAGCGGAGGAGCTTGGCTTTTATCATCAGGAACAAAAGGAAAAAGATTTGTCCTTCCTCATGCTGAAGTCATGATTCATCAGCCTCTTGGTGGAGCAGAAGGCCAAACAACTGACATACTTATTACTGCAGAGCAATATAGAAAACATAGAGAAGTATTAGCAGAAATGATGGCAAAAAATTGCGGACAAACAAAAGAGAAGGTTCTTAAAGATCTTGAAAGAGATTTCTGGATGAGTGCTGAAGAAGCAAAGAAGTACGGTATCGTCGATGATATTTTAAAACCAAAGAAGAAATAGTTTTTTACTAAATTAAGTTCAAAATTATGAATATATTTTTAATTTATACACTGCTCGCAGGTTTAGCTGGTATTCTACTTGGATATATTGGACGACATTATGTAGCTCTACTAAGAAGGAATTCACTCGAGAGCGAGCTCGAAGAAAAGATGCTCGAAGCAAAAAAGCAAGCCAAAAGAATAGAAGAAGAAGCATTAAAATTTTCCGAAGATATAAAGCAGAGACTCGATAAGACAGAAGCCAGACTTGATAAAAAAGAAGATGAGCTAGAATCAAGAGAAGAAGCAGTAAAGCTAGAGAAAGAAAAGCTCTTGAGTGCTGCAGAAGAGGTAAAACAAATAAAAGAGAGAGTTTCTCAAAAAGAAAAAAGTATTGATAGTGAGCTCGAGAAGGTAGCTAGCCTCACAGAAGAAGAAGCAAAAAGTATTTTAATAAAAAGAGTAGAGAAAAATAGTGAGGAAGATTTTAAAAGTCGTCTTTTAAAATTGTCTCGTGACGGAGAGCAGAGACTCGAAGAAAAGGCAAAAGACATATTGATAACTTCTATACACAGAATGGCGAATTCGAATATCACAGAATTTATGTCTAGTGTAGTAGAGATCGAAGACGAAGACATAAAAGGAAAAGTGATAGGCAAAGAAGGAAGAAATATAAAAGCATTCGAAAGAGCGAGTGGAGTCGAGGTCTTGGTAGATGAGATACCTAATTCCATAGTTATTTCTTGTTTTGATCCTGTGAGAAGAGCTATAGCAAAAAATGCTCTAGAAATGCTAATTAAAGATGGAAGAATTCAGCCAGCAAGGATAGAAGAATTTTTGGAAAAAGCAAAAAAGGACATAGGCACCTTTATGAGAAAAAAGGGAGAAGAGTCCGTCATGGAGATAGGGTTACTAAATATTCCAGATGAAATCCTGCCAATTTTGGGAAGATTATATTTTAGGACTAGCTACGGACAAAATGTACTTGATCACTCGATAGAGATGGCTCATATAGCAGGTATGATAGCTGAAGAACTCGGAGCCAATATTCAAGTAGCAAAAGCCGGAGCACTTCTTCACGATATAGGAAAAGCGGTAGATCATGAGATAGAAGGTACACATGTAGAGATCGGTAGAAGAATATTAATGAAATATGGAGTAGATGAAAAGATTATTCTCGCTATGCAGGCTCATCATGAAGAATATCCATACGAAACTACCGAGTCTATAATAGTACAGGTCGCAGACGCAATATCTGGGGCTAGGCCGGGAGCAAGAAGAGATTCTGTAGAAAACTATATTAAAAGGCTGACAGATTTGGAAAATATAGCTCTAAGCTTCATTGGCATAGAGAAAGTCTATGCTCTTCAAGCCGGAAGAGAAGTAAGAGTCTTCGTAGAGCCAAAGGTAGTCAATGATCTCGAAGCCATAAATCTAGCTAGAAATATAGCCTTGAGAATAGAGGCCGAGATAAACTACCCCGGAGAAATCAAAATCAATGTGATTCGCGAAAGCAGGGTCATTGAGTTTGCAAGATAAGATAAAAAACAAGAAAGAAAGTATTTTTTGAATTTCTTAACCCTAAAAGGCTCCGACAAAATCCAAATAACACTTTCTTGCTTGTTTTAATAGTTTTTGTTAAGTTTGTTAAAAAGTTTTCTTTTCATTTTATATTTATTCTGCTATATTTCTTATTGAATGAAAGACCTCTATTTAAAAATTATAACGTTGACACTAGTAGCTCCATTTTTTGGAGCATGTTTTGCTTTCGCCGAGAGTACTACCACGCCAGCAGTAAAAGAAAAAGAAGTCACCCAAGTAGAGATTTCTTTTCCTATACAAAAAGATGACTTCTTATTATTTTATGGCATCACAAAAAATGAAGAGTCTAATCTTAAGATAGAAGAGCTGAGGGCAGATTTTATTTCTAAATTTAAAGATCTTAAAAAAGAATACAAAGATGCATTTGATGCGATAGTCAAAGACAGTGAGTTATCCCCTATTGTTTCTCTTGAGCCTGCTCCAGAAACAAAGGCTACTAAAGATGTGAAAAAGGAAGTAGCCAAATCTACTAAGACTCAAGTAGTAGCTACTCCTGCTGCCAAAAAATATATTTTAAATGAAAAATCTCAAAATGAAGAAAATATGATTCCTGCTTCTGTAAATATAATTAATGATAAATCCGCTATACACATAGAAAATAGTAGCTGGTTTCAAAAGGTCAAATCTTGGTTCAACTGGTAAAATACCTTATCAAATAAGGTTATTCTTAGTCTTTAATTTGTGCGGCGTAGGAGAATCGAACTCCTGTCTCATCCTTGGCAAGGACGTGTTCTACCACTAAACCAACACCGCTTTACATGAGAAACATTTTAGCATAAAATTTACTCTTTTCAAAACAAAAAAATTAAAAATAGTTTTTCAAATTTTTCACCAGCTTATTTCTTCTATCCCCTTTTCTTTTAAATATTTATTACATTTAGAAAAGTGTTTGCATCCAAAAAATCCATTATGGACAGAAAAGGGCGAAGGATGCACAGACTCTAGTATCAAATGTCTTTTAGAATCTATGAGACATTTTTTACTTTTCGCATAATTTCCCCACAGCATAAATACTAGATTTTCTTTTTTGTTTGAAAGAGTTTTTATTATAAAATCTGTAAATTCTTCCCAACCTTTTTGTCTATGAGAAGCTGGACTATGAGCCTCTACAGTTAGTATCGCGTTTAATAATAGAACCCCCTGCTCTGCCCATTTTTCTAGATTACCATTATTAAAATCCTTTTTTATAGAGAGATCATTTTCTATTTCTTTATAAATATTTTTAAGAGATGGAGGTAGCTTCATCCCCAGTGGGACAGAAAAAGACAGTCCGTGTGCCTGTTCATCATCATGATATGGATCTTGGCCGAGTATTATGACTTTTACTTTTGAGAAAGGAGACAGATCAAAAGCCTTAAAAATGTCTTTTCCTTTTGGAAATATCTTTTTGTTCCGATATTCATTATGAATAAATAGAGACAGGTTTCGCCAAGCTTCTGTGTCAAAAAAGTCTTGTAAGACAAGCTTCCATTCTTGATTGATTTTTATTCCCTTATTTTCTCTTTCTATAAGCATAAGTCTTTTAAAGTATTTTAACATATAGCAGAAAAGGTCGTATAAAAGACATTTATTAAGGTCAATTTTATTCAAAAGAGTGGAAAAGACAGTGTATATGTGTATAAA